>CAYVBG010000165.1:0-4132 GCA_964449205.1 uncultured Zetaproteobacteria bacterium
AGAAGGCCTACCGGGAAATCTCCTCCTGCTCGTCGTTCGGGCAGTTTCAGGGGCGTCGGGCGCGGATTCGCTGGCGCGATGAAAACGGCAAGCCCCGTCCCGTCGCCACGCTGAATGGCTCCGGTTTGGCGATCGGCCGAACACTGGTCGCAATCCTCGAAAACGGCTGGCAGACCGACGGAACGGTGCGCATCCCCGAGGCGCTTCGCCCCTGGATGGGCGGAACGGAACTCATCGGAGCTTGAGCGCCAGCCGCGCGGGTCAGCGGCTGTTCCCGATCAGCGCCCGAAGCCGCTGTTTTTCGGCCGGGGTGGCGTGGTGTTGCATCTCCAGCAGGATCCCGGCCAGTTCCCGGGCTTGGGGACTGGCCCGATCATCGGCCATCAGGCGGCGCAGTGCTTGGGCGTCCTCGGGCTGCACCGTGTGCCGCATGCGCATCAGGGCGCGGGCCAGCGTGCGGATCTCCGGCGATGCGGTGTCATGTTCCAGCGCCTTCAGCTGGCGCATGCCCTCGGCGTCGGGATAGTGATCCAGCCGCACTGCGATGCCGGCCATGATGCCGATGGCGGGGCTTTGGGTGGTTTCTTGCGCGGATGCCAGCCGTGTTGTGGCTGCCGGCAGCGCCAGCAGCATGGAAAGGCAGGCCATGACGATTTTGTTCATGTGAGCCTCCGTGTCTTGATTCAGCAGTCTGTCAGCCCTGTCCGGTGCCGACAGATACCAGCATAGACCATCGTCCGCGGGGTTGACAGGGCTTGCCATGTTCGATGCCTGACAGCACAATGCCAGACCATGCCCCGCAAACTGATACAACGCTACATGCCGGATCATGCGACCATCCGGCAACAGCGTTGTTTGAGCTGTCTGGGTTCACTGCTGCACAATCCCGCCTTGTGGCATCTGAACCGTCATTCGGTTGCGGGAGCGTTCTTTGTCGGGCTGACGATGGCGTTTGTTCCGGTGCCGTTCCAGATGCTGCTCGCTGCTGGTTTGGCGATTCTGGTTCAGGTCAATATCCCTGTTTCCGTGGCGTTGGTGTGGCTCACCAATCCGCTGACCATGCCGCCGATGTTCTATTTCGCCTACAAGGTTGGCCAATGGCTGATGGACTGGCCCGATCATCAGACCTCATTCGACGCCTTCAGCTGGCAATGGTTCATGCACGCCTTCGATCATGTCTGGCAGCCGTTCCTGCTGGGTTGCGCGGTGGTGGGGCTGGTTGCCGGCGTGATGGGCTATTTGACCGTGCGCATCGGCTGGAAGCTGGCGGTGATTCACAAGTGGCGCCGCCGCAGACGGATGCGTGCATCGGCATAGTTCGTGTCCCGGCTTTGGACGGAAGTGGCGCGAGCGATTGGCCAGGCGCAAGGCGAAGCATTTGCGCCGGAATCGATCGAATCCGTGGGCGGCGGAAGCATCAACGAAACATGGTGTGTGTCCGGCAGTGCTCGGCGCTGGTTCGTCAAGCTGAACCGGGCGGATCGCTTGGGCATGTTCGAGGCGGAAGCCAAGGGTTTGCGGGAGATCGCGGCAGCCGGGGCGGTGCGCGTTCCCGCGCCCGTTTGCTTCGGGGTGGCCGGCGGGCGCGCGTTTCTGGCGCTGGAGTATCTGGAACTCGCCGGTGGCGAAGGCGACGCCCGGCTGGGTGAACAACTGGCCCGTTTGCATCGCCATGTCGGCGACCGCTTCGGCTGGCACATGGACAACACCATCGGCGCCACGCCCCAGATCAACACGCCGATGACGGATTGGGTGGCATTCTTCCGCCGGCATCGGCTGGGGTTTCAGCTGCGCCTGGCGGCCGAACGCGGTTTGGGCGGTGGCCTGCAACGCAAGGGCGAGCGGCTGATGGCGGACATGGATGTATTGTTCAGCGGCCACGATCCCGCGCCATCGTTGCTGCATGGCGATCTGTGGGGCGGCAACCGTGGATCATTGACCGACGGCACGCCGGTGGTCTTCGATCCCGCCGTGTATTATGGCGACCGGGAGGCCGATTTGGCGATGACCGGGTTGTTTGGCGGTTTCGGCCCCGATTTTTACGCCGCCTATCGCGCCGCGTGGCCCCTGGATGACGGCTATCCCGTGCGCAGGGAGCTGTACAACCTGTATCACATCCTCAATCACGCCAATCTGTTCGACGGCGGTTATGCGGCGCGGGCGGAATCCATGATGGACAGACTGCTGGCGGAGCTGTAAACCGCCGGGGCGGCCGGCTTACCGGACCGCGCCATTTTCATGATCGACGATGGCGTTCATGCGCCGGATGATTTCCGGCAGCACGTTCATCCGGCCGCGATTCAGCTTCATCCGCAGTCGGGGCAGGTGCGTGAACTCCTCGTCGTCGCTCTTGGGCCAGCGAAAGACCTGCTCGATCGGTCCTTCGAGCACATCGGAGAACTCGGCGTTCAATCGTTCCAGCGCATCGACGGACAGCGGCGTCAGGATGCGCAGCAACATCCATTCGCCCACATACCGGAAACTGTGGTAGTTGGTGTAGAAGCCGGTGATGTGACGCACGGCGGACTCGGCGCAGTCGGTGTGATAGAGAAAGTTTCGGTCGTGCGGGCTGATCAGTCGGTTGTCCGCCAGCCGCCGGAGCCATGAATGTACCAACGGCCCCCAATAGTCGTCGCCCGGCGCTTCCAGCAATACCACGGGCACCGGCGGATTGCGGCCGGTCTGGAGCAGGGTCAGGGTTTCAAATGCCTCGTCCAGCGTGCCGAATCCGCCGGCGGCCAGCACCACGGCATCGCTCTCCTTGAGGAAGAACAGCTTGCGGGTAAAGAAATACTTGCAATAGAAGTGGCGCGGCGAGCCGTCCACGACCGGATTCGGGAACTGTTCCATCGGCAGGTTGATGTTGATGCCAAAGGAATGCTCGCGGCCCGCGCCTTCGTTGGCGGCCTGCATGATGCCGCCTCCGCCGCCGGTGATGACCATCATGCCATTTTCGCGTATCAACTCGGCGCAGCGTCTGGCCTGTTTGTATTGCGGATGCTCCGGAGGCGTGCGCGCCGAGCCGAACACGCACACCTTGCGCACCGCCTTGTAGGGGGCGAACACGTGCAGCCCCTTGCGCACCTCCTGTACCACGTTGGCCAACATTTTCATGTCTGCCGTGGCGTGCTTCTCGGTCAGCAATTGCAGGGTTTCGAGCAAGACGGCGCGTTTCCATGCGTTGGCGTCATGAAATGCCCGCAACAGCCCCTCGGCATGTTCCCGCATGGGTTCGGGGAGCCGCGCCAGTCGCTGACGGTCGATCATGGGGCCGGTGGCTCGATGATGACGTCGATGCGGCGGTTCATGGCCCGACCGCGTGCATAATCGTTGCTCGCGATGGGGAACGCCGCGCCGTAGCCGAGCGCCTTCAGGCCGCGCGGACGCAGGCCGGCAGCGACCAGAAAATCCCGCACACCCTCGGCACGTTTGAGCGACAGTCGCTGGTTGGCCCGGGCGTCCCCCTTGTTGTCGGTGTGCCCCTCGATACGGATGGCGCGGTCGGGATAGAGTTCCAGCGCCTGCTTCAGCCGGCGGAGCAGATCGAAGTGTTGTCGCGCAATGGCGGCCTTGCCGGGCGCGAACGCCAGCGCCGACAGTCGAATCAGCACCGATCCGTCGGGTTTGCTCAACACCTGAACCTCGCCCTTCCTGAACAGCTTGCGCAGGCGTTGCAGCCGGCGTTGTTCGAAGGTCTCGCGTTCCAGTTTGGCGCGGAACGCTTCTTTGAGTTGCTTGATTTGTGTCGCGGCCTGCGCCTGCATCTCCTGGCGCAGCGCATGGGCCTGTTCATCCAGCCTGCGCTGGCATTCGGCTTCCAGCGCCTGCCTGTCGCGCCGGCGGGCCTCGCGCGCCTCGGCCAGTTTGTTGTTCAGGCGATCAATGGTGCGCAGCAGTCGGGACTCCTTGACATCGGCCAACGGGTCATGGATATCGACGTCCAGCCCCAGCGCCCGCGCCAGTCGCACGCGTTCGGCGCGGGCGCCCAGCACGAGTTTCTCGAAACTGTCCGGGTGCCGGCGCCATTGTGTGACCTGGTCGGCCATGTCCTTCGCGGCAGTGGCCAGTCGCAGGCCGCGTCGCGGATGTGGGGGAACCCCCCGGCGTGCCCCGGGCCCCCCCCCCCCCCCCC
>CAYVBG010000166.1:0-4085 GCA_964449205.1 uncultured Zetaproteobacteria bacterium
AAGTGCGGCGTGGCGCTGGTCACTTCCGGTCCCGGCGCGACCAATGCCGTGACCGGCCTGGCTGATTCGCTGGCCGATTCCATCCCCACGGTCTGCTTCTCCGGGCAGGTGCCCACGCACCTGATCGGCAATGACGCATTTCAGGAGGCGGACACGGTGGGTATTACCCGCTCGGCCACCAAGCACAATTTTCTGGTCAAGCGGGTCGAGGATCTGGCTTTGACCATCCGGCAGGCGTTTCACATCGCGACGACGGGTCGGCCCGGCCCGGTGCTGGTGGACATTCCCAAGGACGTGGCCACGGCCTCCTGCGAGTTCCGCTATCCGGAGACGGTGGAGATGCGTTCCTACAAGCCGGTCACGCGCGGGCATCAGGGGCAAATCAAGCGCGCCATCAAGATGATGCTGGAGGCCAGACGGCCGGTGTTCTACACCGGCGGCGCCATCAACGGCGCGCGCGGCAGCGCCGGGTTGCTGACGCGATTGGCGCGCAAGCTGGATTTTCCCGTGACCAATACCCTGATGGGGCTGGGCGGTTTCCCGTTTGACGACCGGCGGTTTCTCGGCATGCTGGGCATGCACGGCACGTATGAAGCGAACATGGCCGTGTCCCACTGCGATCTGCTTATCGCGATTGGTGCGCGCTTCGACGACCGTGTGACAGGAAAGATCGAGGCCTTTGCGCCCGAGGCCAAGGTGATTCACGTGGACGTGGATCCATCCTCCATTTCCAAGAATGTGCATGCGCACCTGCCCATCGTCGGTGACGTGCGGGTGGTGCTGGAGCAGATGCTGGAGGCCTTGGAGGCCGCGAAGCGCGAGCCCAACGCCGAGGCGCTGAAGGTGTGGTGGCACCAGATTGACGAATGGCGCGAGCGGGACTGCCTGCGCTTCGAACAGGACATGAACGGCCCCATCAAGCCGCAGTACGTGATCCAGCGGCTGCATGCGCTGACCAGGGGCGACGCCATCATCGCCACCGAGGTGGGCCAGCATCAGATGTGGGCGGCGCAGCACTACGGATTCCGTGAACCGCACCGCTGGCTGACCTCCGGCGGGCTTGGCACGATGGGCTATGGGTTTCCGGCCGCGATCGGCGCGCAAATCGCGCAGCCCGACGCGGTGGTGATCGATATTGCCGGCGACGCTTCGATCCAGATGAACATTCAGGAGCTGTCCACCGCGATGCAGCACAAGACGCCGGTCATCATCGCCATCCTGAACAACTCCTACATGGGCATGGTGCGCCAGTGGCAGGAAATGTTCTATGAATCGCGTTATTCGCATTCGTATTGCGATTCGTTGCCGGATTTCGTGAAGGTGGCCGAGGCTTGGGGCGGCTTGGGGCTGCGCGTGGAGAAACCGACCGATGTGGATGCGGCCATTGAACGGGCGCTGGCGAACCGCGATACGTTCACGGTGATCGATTTCATCGTCACGCGGGAGGAAAACGTGTATCCCATGGTGCCGGCCGGCGCGGCGCTGAACGAGATGGTGCTGGCATGAGACATGTGATTACAGTGCTGGTGGAAAACGAGTTCGGCGTGCTCACGCGCATCGCCGGGCTGTTTTCGGCGCGTGGCTACAACATCGAGAGTCTGAATGTGGCGCCATCGTCCGACCCGACGATGAGCCGCATGACGCTGGTCACGCGCGGCGACGAACATGTGATTGAGCAAATCAAGAAGCAGCTCAACAAGCTGATTCCGGTCATCAAGACCGAGGATCTCACCCGCCAGGAACACATGGAGCGCGAGATGGTGCTGGTCAAGGTGCGGGCGGAAGACCAGACGCGCGCCGAGGTGCTGCGCATGGCCGATGTGTTCCGCGCCAAGGTCGTGGATGTGGCCGAGGCCAGCTACACGCTGGAGTTGACCGGCAAGAGCCGGAAGCTCGATGCGTTTCTGCGCATGCTGGCGCCGCTCGGCATCATTGAAATGACGCGCACCGGGCCGGTGGGCATGCGGCGCGGTTCCGAGGGATTCACGGTCGAGGACTGATCAGCCGAGGTTCAAGCCGAACGCGCCGGCGAGGGATGCCACCGTCCGGAACGAGCCCAGCGCCAGAAAACGCCCGGGTGGGTGCGCGCGGATGATGCCGGCCACCAGATCGCCAGCGGTTTCGGCGTTGTGTCCGTGATGCAACCGTTTGGCATGGGGGGCCAACAGCGACGCGCATTCGGCCAGGTTGCGATCCTCGCGCGTGAACAGGAATATCGCGTCGAACGGTGGCTGCGTTTTCAGCCACGGCAGCAGCGCCTCGATGGCGTGACGGTTGTGGGCCGCGTCCAGCCAGATGCGATGGTTGCTCCAATGCACGCATTGCAGTCGCCCGGGAGCGCGGGCGCTGGCCACCGCATCCGCCAGCGCGGGTTCATCCGCATCCAGCCAGCCGTCCTTGATCAGCGCGCGCAGCGCCGCGATGGCCAGTGCCGCATTGATGCGCTGGTGCGCGCCGACCATGGCCATCGCGCCCTGCCAGGGTGCGTCCACGAATGTGATGTCCGGCCGGTGGCGATGCAGCACGGCGCGAACCTCCGGCGGTTGCGGCGCGCCGAGCGCGAAGCGGCAGCCGTTCATCACATGGGCTTTTTCCGCCGCGATGGCGGGCAATGTGTCACCGAGCCAGTCCTGATGGTCGAGGCCGATCGGCGTGATCAGCGCCATGTCCGCGTCCACGGCCGTGGTGGCGTCCAGTCTTGCGCCAACGCCCGCTTCCAGCACCTCCGCGTCCACCCCGGCCTCGGAAAAACAGGCCAGCGCCATGACCGTGGCTGTCTCGAAATATGACGCCCCAAGCCGCCGCGCGGATGGCAGCAGCCGCTCCAGCCACCGGCGCAACGCGGCGTCGCCAACCGGCGTGCCGTTGACGCGAATGCGTTCATTGAACCTCAGGATATGCGGCGAGGTGTACAGCCCCACGCGCAATCCGGCCGCGCGCAGCCCCGCCGCCACCATGATCGCGGTCGATCCCTTGCCATTGGTGCCGGCCACCCGGATGCGCAGTCTGGGCCGGCGTGGCTGCGCCTGTTTCAGCAGCGCATGCACGCGGGCGTGGCCCGGGCGGTAGTCCCGGTCGGCGGCGGGCGCGCCCAGCGCCGCCAGCATGGCATCGGGGTCGGCGTCGGGACGGCGATGCATGGCCGCGCCCGGCTGCGCGTTCAGGATTGTCGGCAGGGGCGCTGCGAAAGCTGGCCGAACAGGCTGCGGAGCACGCCGCGCAGCTCACGGCGATCCACGATGGCATCCACCAGCCCGTGTTCCAGCAGGAACTCGGCGCGCTGGAAGCCTTCCGGCAGCTCCTGATTCACGGTTTCCCGGATCACGCGCGGCCCGGCAAAGCCCACCAGCGCCTTGGGCTCCACCAGCACGATGTCGCCCAGCCAGGCCACCGAGGCCGACACGCCGCCCATCGTCGGGTCGGTCAGCAGGCTGATGAAGGGGATGCGTTCCTGTTGCAGTCGCTTGGCCGCAGCGGAGGTCTTGGCCATTTGCATCAGCGACAGCACGCCTTCCTGCATCCGCGCGCCGCCGGAGGCCGCGACCAGCAAATAGGGGCAGCGCCGCTCCAGGGCGCGTTCCATGCCGCGCACGATCTTCTCGCCGGCCACCGCGCCCATGCTGCCGCCCATGAAGGCGAACTCGAAGATGGAGGCCGACACCGTCAGCCCCTTGATGTCGCCCAGATAGTTGCGAACCGAATCTTCCTCGCCGGCCTTTTTGGCCGCGTCCTTCAATCGGTCACGATATTTTTTCTTGTCGCGGAATTCCAGCGGATCCCGCGAGCGCAAGGACGTGTCCAGATGCTCGAAGGTTCCCTCGTCGAACAGGAACCGGGCGCGATCCGCGGCCGACACGCGATGATGGTGCCCGCACTTGGGGCACACCATCAGGCTGCGTTCCATCTCCTTGTTGTAGATGGCCTCGGAGCAGCTCGGGCATTTGATCCACAGCCCCTCCGGCGCGCTCTGGCGGGAGCGACCCAGAATCGCCGACGGGCGTTCGATCAGGCGCGTGATCCAGTTCATGGTTACCGTCCGTTCTCGTGATGATTCAGAACAAGAGTTCATCCACCTGCGTGAGCAT
>CAYVBG010000167.1:0-2276 GCA_964449205.1 uncultured Zetaproteobacteria bacterium
CCGGTCGGCTGCGGCCCCCGGCGGCATTTGGGGGTTTCGCTTCCCGGGATTGTCGCGTTTCTGCGGGACGAGGGCCGGCTGGGATGACGGGCGCGATGCTTCTGGCATGGGTTTTGGCGTTGGTCGTGTCTTGGTTGCTGGCGGGGTGGTTCGCCTCCGGCAAGAGTCCGCTGCGCGTGCTCGACGAGCCGAACGAACGCTCGCTGCATGCCCGCCCGGTGCCGCGTACCGGCGGCGTGGCCATTGTGCTGGCGCTGGCGGGGGCGTTCGGCGGGTGGCAGGCGATGCAGGGGTTGTCCGCTCAGGCAGGGGATTTGTTGATCGCCGCTGCTTTCATCGCGCTGCTTTCGTTCGCGGACGACTTGCGCCCGCTCCCCGCCGCGGTGCGCCTGATTGGCCATGTGCTGGCGGCCGGCTGGCTGGCCGCGCGGGGATTTGTGTTGTTTGACGGCGGGTGGTGGGCGGTGCTCTCTGCGCTGGGCATGGTCTGGATGCTCAATCTCTACAACTTCATGGACGGCATGGACGGCTTCGCCGGCGGCATGGCGGTGTTCGGCTTCGGGTTTCTGGGGCTGGCCGGCTGGCAGGCGGGGGACGCGACGTTCGCGGGCTTTTGCTGGGTGATCGCGGCGGCGGCGGCGGGATTCCTGCCGTGGAACTTTCCGCCCGCGCGCATCTTCATGGGCGATGCGGGATCGGCCACTTTGGGCTTGCTGGCCGGCGGCGCGTCGGTTTGGGGCGTGCGTGAAGGGGTGTTTGGCTGGTGGCTGCCGCTGTTGGTGTTCTCGCCGTTCGTGGTCGATGCGACGGTGACGCTGTTCCGGCGGGCGCTGCGGGGGGAGCGGGTCTGGCAGGCGCATCGCAGCCATTACTATCAGCGGCTGGTGCTTTCCGGGTGGAGTCACCGCAAAGCGGTGCTGGCCGAATACGCATTGATGCTGGCTGCGGGCGCAAGCGCCCTGATGCTGCCGCAGACGGCGGTATGGCCGGGCTTGGTGGCGTGGGCTGTCGTTTTTGCTTTGCTTGCGTGCGCCGTGGATCGCCGCCGGCCGGCTTGATTTTTTTGGAGGGGTTGGTCTATGTTGGGCCTTGGCGCGGAATGCGCCGGAAGTCCGAGATGAGGAGGGATATGCGATGATGAAGCGTGGTTTGATTCATTGGATGCTGGCGGCGGCCGTTGTCTTGGGCCTTGCGGGCCAGGCGCAGGCCGCGGGCGATCAGGATTTGGCGCGTGCGGCGGCGAAGGCTGCGGGCGTGACGCAGAAGCAGGCGCGGGCGGTGATCGATGCGATGAAGGCGGAGATCATCGCGCGGCTGAAGGCGGGCGAGGAGGTGCGCCTGAAGGGCTTGGGCAAGTTTTATGTGAAGCATCGGGATGCGCACAAGGCGCGCAACCCGAAGACCGGCGAGATGGTGGATGTGCCGGCGCGCAACTATTTGCGTTTCAAGGCGTTCAAATCCGGCCACGCGCAGCTGAACTGAGCGCGCCCGTTGCGCCCGGGCAGGAGGTATATGAAATGAAACAGGTTTCCGTGCGTGAGCTGAAAGCGCATCTTTCCGAATATCTTCGGAGGGCGGAGCGCGGTGAGGATATTCAGGTGGCCCGTCGAAACGAGCCGGTGGCGCGATTGACATCGATTGCGGCCAAGAGGGAGCCGCTTGTGCCGGGTGTTTCCTGGAACGGTCGCCAGGCGCGGGGCGGTTGCCATCGCCCGCGGATTGCCGGAAAGAGTGTGTCGGAGCGCGTGCTGGAAGACCGGGGGTGATTCTGTATCTGGACACTTCGGCCTTGGTCAAAGCCTATGTGGAAGAGATCGGTTCCCGCCAGGTATTGCAGGCCATGAGAAAGGCAAGGGCGAGCGCCAGCCACCGGATTGCCTGCGTGGAAGCGCGGGCGGCGTTTGCGCGCCTGTATCGGGAGCATGTGCTGGAGCTTTCGCAATGGGAGGGCGTCAAGCGCGAGTTCATGAGCGACTGGCGGAACTATATGCAGTTCGATACAACTCCCGCATTGATCGATTGCGCGGGCGATCTGGCCGAGGCCTCTTCCTTGAGAGCCTATGACAGCGTGCATTTGGCGGCGGCGCATCTGTTGGTCGGGCATTCAGCAGAGCCAGTCGTGTTTGCATGCTTTGATCGCAAACTGAACAGGGTGGCTGAGCAGTCGGGCTTGCAGCTGCTGGATGTTTGAGGGTTTGCCGGTTTGATTTGTGTGAGGGATTTGGTCTATGTTGGGCCTTGGCGCGGAATGCGCCGGAAGTCCGAGATGAGGAGGG
>CAYVBG010000167.1:2376-3970 GCA_964449205.1 uncultured Zetaproteobacteria bacterium
CAAGTTTTATGTGAAGCATCGGGATGCGCACAAGGCGCGCAACCCGAAGACCGGCAAGATGGTGGATGTGCCGGCGCGCAACTACCTGCGCTTCAAGGCGTTCAAGTCCGGCCATGCGCAGCTGAACTGAGTGACCGGCAGCAGGGATGGACAGGGCGGGATGACCATGGATGGGCGCAGGGGGTTCGGATGAAGGGGTGGCCGGGCTGGCGGCATCGCGGCGTGGTGTTCGCGCATGATATGGCGTGGGTGCCGCTCGCATTGGGGGCGGCCTTCTGGCTGCGTTTCAATCTCGGGCCGATCCCCGCCGATTTCGTGCAGGGGCTTGTGCAGGCGGTGGCGGTCGCGCTGCCGGTGCAGGCGGCGTCGTTTGCGTTCTTCGGCCTGTACCGGGGCATTTGGCGTTATGCGTCGCTTCCCGATTTGTTGCGCATCCTGCAGGCCGTGGCGGCGGGAGCGGCGATCACCTTCGCCGTGTTGTTCGCATGGAACCGAATGGCCGGCGTGCCGCGTTCGGTGATGCTGCTGTATCCGATGCTGCTGGCGATGGGGCTGGCCGGGCCGCGCCTGCTTTATCGCTGGTGGAAAGACCGCCGACTGGATTTGCGCGACGGTGCGCGGCGGCGGGCGCTGATCGTCGGCGCGGGGTGCGCGGGCGAGCTGTTGGTGCGGGATTTGCTGAAGGGTGGTGAGTATCTGCCGGTCGGCTTTGTGGACGATGCGCCGCGCAAGCAGGGGCAGGAGATTCATGGTGTGCCGGTGCGGGGCGGGATTGACCGGCTGGCGGAGTTGATCGGCCTGTTGCAGGTGGATGTCGTGCTTCTGGCGATGCCGAGCGCGCCGCGCAAGGTGATGCGCGCGGTCGTCGAAACCTGCCAGCGGATGGGCGTGCCATGCCGCACCTTGCCCAGCGTGGCCGATCTGGCCGGCGGCAAGGTCGAGGTCGGGCGCTTGCGGCGGGTGGGCATCGAGGATTTGCTCGGACGCGAGCCGGTGCGGATGGATCAGGCGGGGGTGCGCGGCCTGATCGAGGGCGCATGCGTGCTGGTCACCGGCGCGGGCGGCTCCATCGGGTCCGAGCTGTGCCGCCAGATCGTGGCGATGCATCCGGCGCGGTTGGTGCTGCTCGATCATGGCGAGTTCAACCTCTACCGCATCGAGCGCGAACTGGCCGAGGCGGGGGCGGCGGTGCGGATCGAGGCCGCATTGGAGGCCGTATTGGGTGATGTGCGCGATCCGGCGCGGATGCGGTGGGTGTTCGAAACTTTCCGGCCCGATCTGGTGTTCAACGCGGCGGCCTACAAGCATGTGCCGCTGGTCGAGCAGAATCCGGCCGAGGGCGTGAAGACCAATGTGCTGGGCGCGGCGCGGCTGGCCGATCTGGCGGTCGAGTTCGGGGTGCGCAAGTTTGTGCAGATTTCGACCGACAAGGCCGTGAATCCGACGAATGTGATGGGTGCGAGCAAGCGCGCGGCGGAAATCTATTGCCAGAATCTGGATCGCCGCGCGGCAGGCACGGCGTTCGTCACCACCCGTTTTGGCAATGTGCTGGGCTCGGCGGGTTCGGTTGTGCCGCTGTTCCGCGAGCAGATCG
>CAYVBG010000168.1:0-3959 GCA_964449205.1 uncultured Zetaproteobacteria bacterium
CTCCATGCGCTCGCCGGCCTCATGGATGCGCTGGCGCATGGCCTGCTCCCGCTCGCCCAACAAGCGGCGTTCGCCGGCGATGCGTTCGGCCTGACGTTGCAGCTCCGAACGTTCCTGTTCGGCGCGGTGGAGGGTGTCCTGCGCCTGCTGCGCCTGTTCCTCGTGCGCCACCCGTTGCTCGCGCGCCTCGTTCAGTCTGCGCTCGGCGGCGGCCAGAGCCGCGTCCCGCCGCGCTTCGTCGGTGCGGGCTTCATGCAGCTGCGCTTCCATGTCCCGGCATCGCGCGGCCTGCCGGCGGTGGCGGATGCCCCAAGCCAGCATCTGCGTTTCTTCCCATTCTTCCTGCATGCGCCGGAAACGTTCCGCACGCGAGGCCTGCTGTTTGAGGCTGCGGCATTGCGTGCGCACTTCTTCGAGCAGGTCGGTCACGCGCTCCAGGTTTTGCCGCGTGTGATTCATTTTCAGTTCCGCTTCACGGCGACGGGCGCGGTATTTCATCACGCCGGCCGCTTCCTCCAGGATCATGCGGCGTTCTTCGGGCTTGGCAGAGATCATGCGCGCAATCGAACCCTGCTCGATGATGGCGTAGGCGCGGGTGGAAACCCCGGTGTCCAGAAAGAGATCGACGACATCCTTCAAACGCACGGCCTTGCCGTTGATGAACGCATCCGAGCCGCCCTCGCGGGTCAGCCGGCGGCGGATGCGGATTTCGTCCTGTTCGTGCCACGGCGGCGAGAGCTTGCCGGGCTCGACCGCGAAGGTCAGCTCCACGTCGCACACGCCGACGGGCGGGCGCGTTTCCGAACCCTGAAAGATCAGGTCATCCATCACGTTGCCGCGCAGATGGCGGGCCGAATGCTCGCCCAGCCCCCAGCGTATCGCATCCACGATGTTGGATTTTCCGGAACCATTGGGCCCGACGATGGCGGTGATGCCATCGTCCAGCTCGATCCGAACCGGATCGACGAACGACTTGAAGCCCGCCAGTTCGATGCGTTTCAGACGCATGCGGCGCGATGCTCCATGTATCGGATCGAGGCAAGACTGATCATGCAGGCCGTGAAGCTGGAGGCGACAATCATGTACAGCACCACCAGTTGCGCCGTGGCGGCCGAGAGGGGCGGGCTGCCGGCCAGGGTCATGCCCACGAAGATGCCCGGCATATGCACCAGCCCCGCCACGCGCAGCGTATCCACGGTGGGAATCAGCGCCATGCGCAAGCCATTCGCGGCCTCGGGGCCAACACGTTTGTCATGTTCGAACATGATGGAAACAGCGTTCATGCCATTGGCGGCGACCATGCTGCCCAAGGGAATCAGGGTGCGTGTGTCGGCATGCACCGCGCCAGTGATGGCCAGCCAGGGCAGGGTGATGGCGCAAGCGGCCATCAAGCCCGCGCAGGCGGCCGGCCAGGCAAGCCGGGGATGGCGGTGATGGCCTGCGCTGGTGCGTGCGGCAATGACGCAGAACCCGGCAATCAGCAAGGCCTGCGCCCAGTGCGCCCGAATGCCGAATATCCAATGCAGCGCAAAGGCCAGCAACAACAACTGCGCCAGACCGCGCAACGAGGCGGTCAGCATGCGGCGGGCCAGCTCCGCATCCCTGGCCTGCGCCCACATGGCCGCTCCGGAGATCAACAGCCAAGCCGCCAGCAACTTGACCAGCGTGTCGGCGAGTTGCGGGTTGGCCATGCCGGTCAGAGCCTGGAAACATCCGCCAGCCGCAGGAACAACGCCCGCAGCCGCGCCAGCAGGCCCAGCCGGGCCGTGCGCAGCGCCGCGTCGTCCGCCATCACCATCACTTCGTCGAAGAAGCGATCCACCGGCTCGCGCAGGCGGGCCAGCGCTTCCAGTTGCGCGGCGGGTTCCGGCGGGAAATCGCGCTCGGCGGCATCGAGCGCCGCAAGCAGCGCCTGTTCCGCAGGCTCCGTGAGTCGCGAAGCATCGAAAGCCTCGGGCTGCGCGCCCGCCTTTTTCAGGATGTTCGCAATCCGCTTGTTCGCGGCGGCCACGGCCTGGCCGGTGTCCGAGTCGGCAAAGCCGGTCAGCAGGCGGGCGACGCGCAGCGTTTGATGCAGCGGGCGGGGTTCGGCCGCGTGCAGCGCGGCATCCAGCGCGGCGCGGCTTGCGCCCAGCGCGCCGGCCATGCCGAGCAGGCGTTCCAGAATGAAATCGCGCACCCTGGCGCGCGTCTCGTCGCTGATGGCGATGGTCACGCGCTGCTGGTTCCATTGCTTGGCGGCCTCGGCCAGCACGGCATCCAGCGTCATTTCCACCGGCGCGGCGTCGTCGGCCAAAAGCCGCACCAGCCCGATCGCGGCGCGGCGCAGGCCGAACGGATCGGCGCTGGCGCCCGGAATCCGACCGATATGGAAATAGCCCAACAGCTTGTCCGCCCGCTCGGCGATGCCGATGGCGCGCGCGATGCGGCTCTCCGGCAGCGGATCGTCCGCCGATTCGGGCAGGTAGTGTTCGGCAATACCGCGCGCCACCGCCTCGCTCTCGCCGTCCATGCGCGCATAGATACCGCCCATGTAGCCCTGAAGCTCGGGGAACTCATACACCAGGCCGGTCGTCAAATCGGATTTGCACAGCAGCGCGGCGCGCTGGGCGTCGTTGGCGTCCACGCCGAGCGCATCGGCGTTGTCCAGCACGAAGCCGCGCAGCCGGCGCACCAGATCGCCGACCATGCCCAACCCTTCCTGGAAGACCACGCCGTTCAGCTTTTCGACCCGCGCTTCCAGCGATTCCTTCGGGTCGCGGTCGAAATAGAAGGCCGCATCGGCCAGCCGCGCGTTCACCACCCGCGCATTGCCGGCGGCGACCAGCTCCGGCTGCGCCGATTCGATGTTCGCCACCGCGAAGAACACATGGCTCAGGCCGCCTTCGGCCGTGCGCGCCGCGAAACAGCGCTGATGATGCTTCAGCTCGATGCGGGCCACTTCTTCCGGCAGGCGCAGGAATTGCGCGTCGTATTCGGCGGCGATCACGCGCGGCCATTCGACCAGATCGGTCACTTCTTCCAGCAGCTCATCGTCCGCCACCAGTTGCACGCCCCGCTCCCGCGCCGCCTCCGCAAGCTGGCGGGCGATGTCAGCCTTGCGCGCGTCGCGGTCGGCTTGCACCTTGCGGGCCATGAGCCAGCCGAACGGATCGGCGGGGTCGATTTCCGCAGGCGGGCCGCCATGCACCCGATGGCCGCGCGAGATGCGCCCGGCCTCGATGCCGGCGAAGGCGAATGGAATCACTTGATCGCCCAAGAGCGCGACGATCCAGCGGATCGGGCGGATGAAGGCATCCTCGCGCGCCGCGCCGTCCTGCCATTTCATCTGCTTCGGGCAGGGCAGGCCGCGCAGGATGCCGGGCATCGCTTCGGCCAGGATGTCGGCCGTTTCACGGCCCTTCACCTGCCGCACCGCGCGCATGTAGCGCCCCTTGCCGTCGCCCTTGTCCGCCAGCTCGAACGCCTCCAGCGGCAGGCCAACCTTGCGCGCGAAGCCGGTGGCCGCCTTGGTCGGCGCGCCGTCGGCGAACGCCACACGCTCCGGCGGCCCCCAGACGACCTCTTCGCGGTCGGGCTGGCGCAGCAAGCACGCATCCGTATGCACCAACAACCTGCGGGGTGTCACGCCCCGATGGATGCCGGCATGGGCAATGCCCGCTTCCTGAAGCAGGGACAGGATTTCGGTTTCCAGCGCCTCGGCCAATCGGGGCGCGACGCCGGCGGGCATTTCCTCGACGCCGATTTCGATGAGCAGGGGCGCGCGCGTGGCGTCGTTCATGCTTCCACCCCCGCCCAGGCTTGCGCCACCGTGCGCGCGAGCCGCCGCACCCGGCCGATGAACTTCCACCCCCGCCCAGGCTTGCGCCACCGTGCGCGCGAGCCGCCGCACCCGGCCGATGAACTTCCACCCCCGCCCAGGCTTGCGCCACCGTGCGCGCGAGCCGCCGCACCCGGCC
>CAYVBG010000169.1:0-3851 GCA_964449205.1 uncultured Zetaproteobacteria bacterium
GCATGAGACCCCGGCATGCCAGGCACGCCGCGCAATCGGAACGAACTGCGTTATAACGCCTTGCCTGTCTATCACGAAGTGTGCCGACACACGCATATCGGCCAGATCCGCCAGCGCCGGATGCCGCCCGCAGTCCAGCCGGCCGCAAAAGAAATCGCACACATATTCCATGCCGAACTCGCCCGGCGGCAGACTGATGGCGTGCAGCACAATCAAATTCACCATCATACCCGCCGGACGGGCGTCGCAATGAGGCGAGGCAATGAAGCGCATGCGGCGCATCATGCGATTGTTGCTGCCTGTTGTGCAAGGGCCGGCTATGCTTGGCGCATGAGTGGCGTGAACATATGGATCAGCGGCGCAGCGTTCGCCATCGTGCACAGCGCGCTGGCCAGCCGCGCCTGCAAGCGCCGGATCGCCGCGCTCGGTGTTTCGCCGCAGGCATGGCGGCTGACCTATTCCGTGCTGGCCGTGATGCTGACATTCCTGTGGCTGGGCTGGGTGCGAGAGCTGCCCAACGCGCCGGCCTGGCATGCGACCGGCGCTGCCGCCGTGACGCTGATCCTCATCCAGTCCGCGGGCGTCGGTATCGTGGCATTGTCGCTGAAGGCCATTGATGTGCCGGCGTTTCTCGGCCTGCGCCCGCAAACCCATCCCGACGCCCTGTTCGTCGAGCGCGGCGTATACCGCCACATGCGCCACCCGATGTACACCGGCGTGATGCTGGTGCTGGCGGCCAACCCGCTGCAAACGATCAACAGTCTGCACCTGCTCGGCGTGGTGAGCCTGTATTTCATTCTCGGCGCCAGACTGGAAGAGCGGCGCATGCTGGAGCAGCACCCCGAATACGCCGATTACCGGCGACGCGTGCCGGCTTTTGTGCCGCGACTGTCCCGTCTGGCGAAGCGACGTTCATGACACAGCATGCCCGCGACCACGGCATCGTGCTGGCGCTGGGCGGCGGCGGCGCGCGCGGTCTGGCCCACATCGGCGTGCTGGAGGTGCTGGAGCGCGAGCGCATTCCCGTTCGCGCCGTGGTCGGGGCCAGCATCGGCGCGGAAATCGGCGCCTTCCTGGCCACCGGCACGCCGGTGATTCAGATGGAAACACTGGCCGTCGGCATGGACTGGATCTCGACCATGCGCCTGTTCACCCCGGATTTCGGCGAAGCGGGCATCTCCTCCGGCAAGGGGATCACCGAATATCTGTCGCCGTGGCTGGCCGGTCGGAACATCGAGACCCTGCCCACAGGCTTCGCCGCTGTCGCGACCGATCTCGACACCGGCGAGGAGGTGATCATTCGCACCGGCGATTTGCTGGATGCCGTTCGTGCCAGCATTTCGCTGCCCGGCCTGCTGACCCCATTCCGCAAAAACGGGCAAACGCTGATCGACGGCGGCGTGGTCAACCCGGTGCCGTTCGACGCAGCCCGCGACCTCTTCGGCGGACCGGTGCTGGCGGTGCAGGCGCATCCGAGCGTGCGGCAGCATGTCGAGCACCGCGAGGAGGAACTTCCCGAATGGGAACGCCGCCTGAACGAGCTGCTGGCCCATCCCCTGCTGGACAAGGCGCCGCCGGGCATCCGCGCATGGTTCGAGGGAATGCTGCGCGCCCGTCGGGAAAACGGCGCATCGGTCAACGGCGCCCGCAGGCGCGAGCCCGGCATCAGCTCCATCCTGAACCAGACCCAGCTCATCACCGCCGACACGCTGATGCGGCTGCGCATGCGCATCTCCCCGCCCGATCTGTTGCTCAAGCCAGACATCCGCGACATCGGCATGCTCGAATTCTACCGCGCCCGCGACGCCATCGCGGCCGGACGCCGCGCCGCCCAAGCGCGCCTGAACGAGATCCGGCAACTTTATTCATGAACCGTGACGCGACATACTGAAGGCATGAACCACACCAACGCCGACAGGGAACGCAATGCCCGCCTGATGCGCCTGGCCACCCGCGCCTCGATGGCCACCGCCATCACACTCATCGTTGCCAAGCTGGCCGCGTGGTTGTGGACGGATTCGGTCAGCATCCTGGCCACATTGATGGATTCGGTGCTGGACGCGGCGGCCTCGCTGGTGAACCTGCTGGCCGTGCGCCACGCGCTGGAGCCGGCCGACCGCGAGCATCGGTTCGGCCACGGCAAGGCCGAGGCGCTGGCGGGGCTGGGACAGGCCATGTTTATCGCCGGTTCAGCCGGCTTCCTGATGCTGGAAGCCATCAACCGGTTGCTTCACCCCCAGCCCGTGAACGTCATCGGCATCGGCATCGGCGTCATGGCATTCGCCATCGTCGCCACGCTCGCGCTTCTGGCGCTTCAACGCCATGTAGTGAACATCACCGGTTCCACCGCCATCAAGGCCGATCGGCTGCACTACACCACCGATGTGCTGGTCAATGCCAGCGTCATAGCGGCGCTCGTGCTCTCGGCCCACGGATGGCCGGGCTTCGACAGCATCTTCGCGCTGCTGATCGGCGTCTATATCCTGCGCAATGCTTGGCAGATCGCACACGAATCCATCCAGCACCTGATGGACCGCGAACTGCCGGACGAAGAGCGCCAGCGCATCCGCAACATCGTGCTCTCGCACAAGGACGTACGCGGCATGCACGACCTGCGCACCCGCCGCGCCGGCACGACCACCTTCATTCAGCTCCATCTGGAGCTCGACGACGAACTGACACTGATGCGCGCGCATGCCATTTCCGATGCCGTGGAGGCGCGCATCCGCCAGACGTATCCCGATTCCGAAATCATCATCCATGAAGATCCGGCCAGCCTGATGGAGCCCAAGCCGGATTTCGCCGAGGAATGACGATGCGGCGCACGATCCTGACACTGCTCGCCTTGGGCTGGCTGACCGCGAGCAGCGTTGCCCTGGCCGAAACCGCCGTTATCACGGTGCGCCACCTGCCGCCGGATGAAGCCGCAAGCGCTGCGCGCGCGGTGCTGTCGGACAAGGGCACGGTGACCACGCTGCCGTCGCGCCGGCTGCTCATCCTGCGCGACGACGCCGCGCACATCCGACAGGCGCGCACGCTGCTGAAGCGGCTGGATACACCGCCGGCGCAACTGACCGCCGAAGTCGGATTCCTCGAATCCGGTGAAGATACGTATGCCGGCTTCGTCGTCGCCGGCAGACTTCCGGGCGGCTGGGTCCGCGTGCAGGCCAGCGCCGATGCCGGCGCGATTCGACAGCGGAAGCATCTGCGGCTGCGCATCACCGCCAACCGTCCCGCGCATCTCGAGGCGGGAACGCTCCGACCCGTCCACCGGGCGGTGCGCGAACTGCTGCACCGCCACGGCTGGAGGGATACGCCCGAGTTCTCCCTGGTTCCCGTCACCGCCGGTTTCGACATCGAGGCCCGGCTGGTGGACAGCCGTCATGCGCATGTGCGGATTCATCCCTGGTTTGCGCGGACGGAAACAGCCACAGGCGCCGCCGGCAACGTCGAAATCCTGCCGGATCTTGGCGCGACGGACGCTCCGCGCACACCGCCTGACAAACGCGCACCGATACGGCTGAACCTGAATCCGAAGACCCATGCCCGACACGAGCGCATTCGCATTGCCGAAGCAACCACCGAGCTGACCGTGCCCCTGAACCGGCGCGTGACCCTGGCCGCGATGAACGGCGCGGCGCGCACATGGGGCGACGCGCTGCTCGGCCACGGCACAAGCCTTGGCCGGCGCATGCTGCTGATGCGTTTCAGGATTTCATCGGCGCGATCGCCCGCGCGCTGAGGCTACCGCCGGAGGCGATACCACTTGGCCATGCGCTGTTTCCAGAAAGCGCGGTATTCCTCGTCGGTCACCTCGCCGTCACTGTTCGCATCCATCGCCCGATACCGCG
>CAYVBG010000170.1:0-3845 GCA_964449205.1 uncultured Zetaproteobacteria bacterium
GGCGCGAGGTCATCACCATGGACCGGGATCACGACTGGTCGAAGGTGCGGATTGGATGGGAGGCGCATGTGCATGGCCGGGCGCCGCACCGATTCCGCTCGGCGTTGGAGGGTATCCGTTATTTCCGCGAACAATCGCCCGGACTGGTGGATCAGGACATGCCGCCGTTTGTGCTGGTGGACGAGGAGGATCGTCCTGCGGGCGTGATGCGCGACGGCGATGCGGTGTTGATGATGAACTTCCGTGGCGATCGCGCCATTGAGATCACCGAGGCGTTTGAGCTGGACGATTTTGACGGGTTCGACCGGGGCGCGCGCCCCGATGTGTTGTTCGCCGGCATGATGGTGTACGACGAGGACAGAAACCTTCCGCGCTTGCAGGTGATGGGTCCGACGGTGGTTGAGCACGCCTTTGGCGAGCGCATTCTGAAAGCCGGCATTCGCCAGTTCCGGTTGACCGAGACACAAAAGTTTCCGCATGTCACATTCTTCTTCAATGGCGGCCGGCGCGAACCGCTGGATCCGGCGATGGAGGATTACATTCTGATCCCGTCGGACAAGGGCGTGAGCTTTGCCGATCATCCAGCGATGAAGGCGCCGGAGATTGCGGACAAGGCTGTGGAGCTGATCGAGTCCGGCGAATACGGATTCGGCCTGATCAATTTCGCCAATGCGGACATGGTCGGGCATTGCGGCCGGATGGATGCCGCCATCCGTGCCGTCGAGGCGGTGGACGCGGCCGTGGGGCGTATCGTGGCGGCGGTGGAGGCGGCGGGCGGCGCAGCCCTGATCACCGCCGATCACGGCAATGCCGAGGAAATGATGGTGCATACCGATCATGGCGATGAGCCGTGCACCCGGCATTCCACCAACCCCGTGCCCTGCATCCTTTTTGATGCGGCGTGGCGGGGCGGATACCATCTGCGCCAACCCCGGCCCGATGACGATGTGCAACACACGCCGGGGCTGTCGCATCTGGCGGCGACGCTGTTTGTGATGCTGGGCATGCCGCCGCCGGCGGACATGAATCCGCCCTTGATCGAGACCGAGTAAACGCACGCACGACAGGAGGGCTCCATGGCAAGCGGTGTTTCCAATGCGCTGGATCAGCGGGGGCTGAAGACGCTTGTCATCTGGGCGGCGTGGGCGGTCGCGTCGCTGATGGTGTTTCAGGGGTTGTACAACAAGGCAGGACTGTGGGTTTACATCCGCGACGATCAGTCGCGCATGACCTGGGTGATTTTGGCCATGTTTCTGCTGGGCGTGGCCATCAGTTTTGCGCAAGCCATGCTGCTGACGCTGGAGTGGTTTCAGGGCTACCGGTTGGAACGGCGGGTGGCCAAACGCGGCATCATGGGTTTGAAGGCGGACGGAAAGCGGCGCGGAGATCATTTTTTCCGTGCATTGCAGACGGTCATTGCCAAGGGTGTGCGTCCGGATGTCGAGGGGGTCGCGGCGTTGGAGTTTGCGGCCCATCATCGCACCAGTCGCATGGTGGCGCTGATCGGCAACTTGCTCATCACCATGGGCTTGATCGGCACCGTGTTCGGCCTGACCGTGACCCTGAGCGGGCTCTCCGGTTCGCTGGAAGCCTTGGGTGAGAATCAGGAACAACTGCTGCGCGGATTGCGGCATGCGATGACCGGCATGGGCGTGGCGTTCTACACCACGCTGTTGGGTTCCATTCTCGGCGGCATCATGCTGCGGGTCTTTTCGCAGATCACCGAGAACTCGATCGAGGGCCTGGAGGACTTGCTCATTCGCAGTTGTCTGGTGGACGGTGCAGCCGATCTTTCGCCCTCCATCGAGCGCGATGTGCGGGCGCTGGATCGGGAGATGGGACATTTGGAACGTCGTATCGAGGCGCTCAAGGAATCGCTCGATGGCAGCCGTGGCGCGATGCGCGAGTTCGCCGAGGAGGTGGGGCGGCTGCGCGAAACGGCGCAGCAGGTGAACCAGGACGAGGAACTGCTCCGGGCGATCGCCACCCATCGTCTGTATGGACGCATGCTTTGGCGTGAGGTGCACCTTCGCAATCGTCTCCGGGGATGGCGCGCGCGCTTGAAATACCTGATCGGTCGGGGGAAATAAACCATGCGGGGGCGTCGGCGCGGGCTCGACGGGGAGTCCGTGTACGAGAGTTTCTCGGACATGGCGCTGTTGATGCTGGCCACGTTCGTGTTTCTGTTTGTGATGATCCTGATTGTGGCCAATATCGGCGGCAAGACCTCGCCGGAGATGATGAAGGAGATTCAGGAACTCCGGGGTCAGCTGGCCAAGGAACAGCAGAAAAACAAGCGACTGTTGCGGGAGATGAGCATGCTTTCCGCCATGGGCGCGGGCGGCGCGCAAGCCCAGACCAAGGCCGTGCTGGCCAGTGCCGGGCTGGGGCGTGGCATGGGCCGGCATGACTTCGACATTTTCATCAAGGGGCTCAAGGCATTGCCGGGGCACAAACTGCATCTGGTGGTGGACGCCACCGGATCCATGCACGGTTTGACGCAGTTTCTGATTCCGGTGTTGCGGGTGATTGCCTACCGCTCCGGCAAGGAAATCTCGGCCGTGAGCTGGTATGCCGACCAGCGGGTGGGCACGTACCACGGCACGATGGGCGACATGTTCGACAAGCTGATGCAGAATGCGCCGTTCTTCGGGGCGGACGAAACCATTGGTCATGCCTTCGCGCATCTCGCCGGGCACGAGCCTGCGCCCAGCGCCTATTTGCTGATCGGCGACGAGCCGCCGACGGATACGGTGCATTACCACGCGATTCCCGCTCCGGTGTTCACGCTGCCCTTGGGCGTCAACAATCCAGAGGCCAAGGTGGCGTTCCGCACCATTGCCGAGCAGACGGGCGGACGGATGCTGCAACTGAAGTTCCAGTAGGCGGTGCGCATTCCGGATCTGGTTCTTGCGCCGCCCGCCATGCGCCGGGCCGGCGCGCCGGCTATAGTCGGGGTATGGGTGGCAAGGCATGGGTGGCGGGTTGAATCGACCGCGGGCTGGCGATGTGTGGGGCGGGCTGGCGGCGGCCATGCTGGTGTTGCCGCAGGCGATGGCCTTTGGCATCGCGCTGTGGACGCCGTGGACGCACGATACGGCGGGAGCGGCGCTTTCCGGTGTGGTGACTGCGATGGTCCTGTGTCTGGCGTCGGGCGCGGCGTTTGGCACCCGGGGACTGGTCAGCGCGCCCACCGGCCCGACGTTGGTGTTGCTGTCGGGCGCGATGGTCATGCTGCATGGGACGGGGCTGTCCGGCGCGGGGCTGGCGTCGGCCACATTGCTGACGGTGGCGATGGCGGGCCTGTTTCAGGCGCTTATTGGCGCGCTCCGTTGGGGGCGCTTCATCAAGTTCATTCCCTGCCCGGTGGTGTCCGGTTTCATGACCGGCACGGCGCTGTTGATGGTCGCATCACAGATGGAGGTATTGACGGGCGGTGACGGCGCGCTGTCCATGGGCGATGGCGGATGGATTCCGGCGGCGACGGCGCTGGTGACGATGCTGGCCATCGGGCTGGGGCCGCGCGTGGTGCGCGGAATCCCCGGAGTGATTCAGGGACTGGTGGCAGGCACGCTGGCGTTCCACCTGTTTGCACGGTTGCATGACAGCGGTGTGCCGGCATCATGGGTGGTGGGCGCCTTGCCCCCGTTGGCCGACATGCGCACGGGGCTGGACTGGTTGGCCGGAGGGATGTCGCTGGCGTCGTTGCCGTGGTGGCCGATGGCGGGCGCGGCGGCTTCGCTGGCGGTGCTGGCCTCGCTGGATACACTGCTGACCAGCATCGTGGCCGATGTGTCTACCGGCGGGCGGCATCATGCCGGACGCGAACTGGCGGGGCAGGGCAT
>CAYVBG010000171.1:0-3835 GCA_964449205.1 uncultured Zetaproteobacteria bacterium
CACCAATCACTCTGACCATTATCACAACAGAAGATATCGATGACAGAATGAAAAGCGCGGCGCAGACGGGCATGGTCTATCATTATGCGTTCGTCATGGTCATCGGCGTGTTTGCGGCCCTGACCTGGCTGGTGTGGAAGGGGTAGGCCGTGGAACTGAACAACGTGATGGGTTTCCCGATTCTGTCCTGGAGCATCTTTTTGCCGACGGCGGGGGCGCTGGCCATCTGGCTGTTGGCGCGCACCGACGCCGCCGCCCGATGGATGGCGCTGGCGACGTCGTCGGCGACGTTTCTGCTGACCCTGCCGCTGTGGACGCGTTTCGACGCCGCGACCGCGCACATGCAGTTCGAGGAGTTTCATCGCTGGATTCCGGCCTTCAACATCAATTACCACCTGGGTGTGGATGGCATCTCGATGCCGTTCATCCTGCTCACCAGTCTCCTGACCGTGATTTGCGTGATTTCGGCTTGGGAATGCATCCGCAGCCGGGTCAAGGAATACATGGTCGCATTTCTGGTGCTGGAGACGACGCTCATCGGTGTGTTCGCGGCGCTGGATGGCATGCTGTTTTATTTCTTCTGGGAAGCGATGCTGATTCCGATGTATCTGATCATCGGCATCTGGGGCGGCAAGAATCGGGTGTATGCGACGATCAAGTTCTTCCTCTACACCCTGGCCGGCTCGGTGCTGATGCTGGTGGCGCTGCTGGCGATGTATTTCAAGGCCGGACACACGTTCGAGATTCAGGCGCTGATGGCCTATCCGTTCGATTTCACCTGGCAGTTCTGGATCTGGCTGGCGTTCTTCGTGGCGTTTGCGGTCAAGGTGCCGATGTGGCCGGTGCACACCTGGCTGCCGGATGCCCACACCGAGGCGCCGACGGCGGGATCGGTGATTCTGGCCGGCATTCTGCTGAAGATGGGCGCGTATGGGTTCCTGCGCTTCTCGCTGCCCATTTGTCCGGATGCGTCGCAATATTTCGTGCCGTTCATTGTGGCCTTGAGCCTGATCGCGGTGATTTACATCTCGTTGGTGGCCATGATGCAGGAGGACATGAAGCGTCTGATCGCCTATTCCTCGATCGCGCACATGGGCTTTGTGACGCTGGGAACCTTCATGTTCACGCAGCAGGCCGTCGAGGGCGCGATCTACGGCATGATTTCGCACGGGTTTGTCGCCGCCGCGCTGTTTTTGTGCGTGGGCGTGCTCTACGACCGGTTGCACACGCGCGAGATTGCAGCCTATGGCGGCGTGGCGAACGTGATGCCGGTGTTCGCGGCGGTGATGCTGGTGTTCTGCATGGCCAATGTCGCCTTGCCGGGCGCGTCGGCATTTGTGGCTGAGATCATGGTGCTCATCGGCACGTTCTCTGCCGACCAAGCGCACGTGTTCAGCTTTTCCACCAAGTGGGCGGCGGTGCTGGCGGCGACCAGCGTGGTGCTGTCTGCCTGCTACACCCTGTGGATGTACAAGCGCGTGATCATGGGTGATCTGGTCAAGGACAGCATCAAGGGACTGAAGGACATGACGGCGCGCGAGTTCGGGCTCTTCGCGCCGTTGATTGTGCTGGCCGTCTGGCTGGGATTGTATCCGACGCCGGTGCTGGATGTGCTGCACGCCTCGGTTTCTCACCTGATCGAGCAGGCGACGACCAGCAAGCTGGATGCCGCGCAGGCGCTGGCTGAGGCGGCCGGCGCGTCGGGAACGACGATTCAATGAGGAGGGCGACGTGGCGGTTGGCGATGGTTCCGACATGCTCGCGTTCATGCTGGGCAATGTGGCTCGGGGTGATGCAATGACGACAATTCCGATGCCTGTCATTCTGCCGTTGGCGCCCGAGATGCTGTTGGCGGCGGCGGCCATGGCGATTTTGCTGTGGGATTTGTTCCTGCCGCGCGAGCGCAAACACTGGAGCGCTTGGGCGGCCATATTGGCGTGCGGCGCAGCCATGGCCTTGGTGCTGGCCTTGGCCGGACCCGCGGCCCAGCCGGCGTTCTATGGGTACTTCGTGCTCGATCCGTTCGCTGTCTATGCCAAGCTGCTGATTTGTGCCGGCACGCTGCTGAGTATCGTGTTGAGCATCGATTATATGCGGCGGGAGCCGAACACCGGTGAATATTACGCGCTGCTCCTGTTTGCCACCGTGGGCATGATGCTGATGGTTTCCGCTCCCAACTTTGTGACCATGTATCTGGGGCTGGAGCTGATGGCCTTGTGCACCTATGTATTGGTCGGCTACCAGCGTGATGTGCTGCGGTCCAGCGAGGCGGCGCTCAAGTACTTCATTCTTGGTTCGTTGGCCTCGGGTGTGCTGCTGTATGGCATCAGCTTCGTCTATGGCGTGAGCGGGTCATTTGATTTTGTTTCCGCCGGCGAGGCGTTTGCCCGGGCGGATGGCGAGGCCCGGCTGGCCGTGGGCGTGGCATTGGTGTTTTTGCTGGCGGGGCTTTGCTTCAAGGTGTCGGTTGCGCCGTTCCACATGTGGACGCCGGACGCCTACGAAGGCGCGCCGACGCCGATCACCGCGTTCATGTCCATCGGGCCGAAGGTGGCGGGACTGGTGGTGTTCATCCGCGTGCTGGCCGATGTGTTGCCCGCCGTGCAGGCGGACTACACGGCCATCCTGTCGTGGCTGGCCGTGCTGACCATGGCGGTGGGCAACCTGGCGGCCATCGGCCAGCGCAATATCAAGCGCATGCTGGCCTACTCCACCATCGGGCATGTCGGGTTTGTGATGCTGGGCCTGATTGCCGCCAATGCCGATGGCTACGCCGGCATGCTGGTGTATTTGACCGTTTATTTGTTCATGAACATGGGCGCCTTTGCCATCATCATTCTGATGCGGCGCGAAGGGATTCAGGGCGAATTGCTCGACGACTTCGCCGGACTGGCGCGCGTGCGGCCGGGCTACGGTTTGGCGATGACGCTGTTTCTGTTTTCGCTGGCGGGCATTCCGTTTCTGGGCGGTTTCTGGGCCAAGTATGTGGTGTTCATCGCCGCCGTCGAGGCCGGTCACCTGTATCTGGCGCTGATTGCATTGTTGTTTTCGGCGGTCGGCGCGTTTTATTACATTCGGGTGGTCAAATACATCTACTTCGATGAGGAGCGCGTGGCGTTTGATTTCATCGAGCGGCCGCTGATGCAGGCGACGGTGGCGCTGACCGCGATTGCCGTGGTGGCGCTGGGACTGTTCCCCGGCCCGATGATCGCCATTTGCAAGGCGGCGGTGGCAGGGGTGATTTGAAGTCCTTGCGCAGATGCTGGACCCAGCTTGCAAGTTTCCGTGCCCTTGTCAAAATGCGCCGACGTGCAGTAAAACAAGTTGAGGAGGTGGATCTGATGAAGCGAATTGCACTGATGTGTTGCGTGGCGTTTCTGGCGGTCGGGTGCGCCAGCACCGGCAACAAGGTTTTGAAGAATGAAACAAGCCAAAGCGTGGCGCAAAAGATTATCAAGGGAAAAACGACCAAGGATCAGGTGCGGGCGATGTTCGGTGACCCGATGACGACATCGTTCACTGACAGCGGCAATGAGATCTGGAAATATGAGTTTGTCAAGGCACACGCCAAAGCCGTGAACTTCATTCCGTTGGTCAGTTTGTTCAAGTCGGGGAGCACCGGGAAAAAGAAGGAGTTGGTAGTGTTTTTCGATCAACAGGGGGTGGTGCAGCGCTACTCGATGTCCACGTCTGATGTGGATACGGAGACGGGCCTGATTCAGTGAGCGCGGTTTTTCATTATGGGCCGGGCCTTGTGGCCCGGCCTTCGTTTGTTTTATCGCTTGCATTGGCGAGTGCATATGAGTATAAATCGCGCCCTTTCAGACGATACGGG
>CAYVBG010000172.1:0-3820 GCA_964449205.1 uncultured Zetaproteobacteria bacterium
CCGGCGGCCACCAGTCCCCCAGACTGGTGCGCTACCAGGCTGCGCTACGTCCCGTGTCATGCGAACTCGGTTGCTCCGAAAGGATCAGTCGCTGAGCAATCGACGAATGGAAGCCAACTCTTCCCGTATCTGCCGCAGCGTTTCCTGCGCCGAAGTCTGCTCCACCAGCTCCTCGATGTCACCATTCTGGAGCCGTTTCTTGGCACCCTTGATGGTGAAGTTCAGGTCATACAGCAGATGTTTGATCTGAAGGATGGCGTAAATGTCGCGTTGGCGGTAAAAACGACGGTTGCCGCTCTTCTTCACCGGCCGGATGTGCCGGAACTCTGTCTCCCAATAGCGCAGCACATGCGGTTCGACATCGCAGATCTCGCTGACCTCACGAATGGAGAAGAAGAGCTTGTCCGGAAGCTCCGGAACCTCGACGCCCGCGTGAATCAGCGCCCGCGCGGCTGCGTCAGTCGCCATTGACACGCTGCTTCAGCAACTGACTGGCGCGAAACGTCACCACTCGCCGGGAAGCAATGGTGATTTCCTCGCCGGTCTTGGGATTGCGACCGCGACGGGGACGCTTGTCGCGCACCAAAAAGTGGCCGAATCCGGACACCTTCACGTCCTCGCCTCGTTCGAGAGCGGAACGCACGACATCCAGCACCACGTCCACAATCTGCCCCGATTCCTTCTTGGACAGACCGACGCGTTCGTGAATCACCTGGGCGATCTCGGCTTTGGTCACATTTCCCCCGGCTGGCGATATTTTGGGCACATCTGCTAGAAACAACTTGCAACCTTAAACGGAAGCCTTTGTAATGTCAAAGATTTTATTGGGGCAAGAAATCGCCCCTCTGCCGCCTTCAGACCCGCGTTGCCACTGCGCGCTCGATACGCCCGACCAGATCCCGGCCCACATCCATCATCAGCCCTTCATCCTCGGCCTCCACCATCACCCGCAATTTGGGCTCGGTGCCGGACGGGCGCACATTCAACCGCCCTTGACCGTCCAACCGCGCTTCAGCCTCGGCCACCGCGTTGCGAACCGATGGATCGGCAAGCACATCCATGCGTCGGGGAAGCGCGATATTCCAGAGCTGCTGCGGAAACAGCGGCATATCCGACGCCAGCGCGGAAAGCGGACGGTCGCCGTCCCGCATCGCGGCCAGCAGTTGCAAGGCCGTCAGCAGGCCATCGCCGGTGGTGTTGCAATCGAGCATGATGATGTGACCGGACTGCTCGCCGCCCAGGTTGCACCCCTTGGCGCGCATCATCTCCAGCACATAGCGATCGCCCACCGGCGCCCGGTGCAGGGTCAACCCCATGCGCGCCAGATAACGCTCCAGCCCCATGTTGCTCATCACCGTGGCCACCACCCCCTCACCCTTCAGCTCGCCACGCCGCGACAGATGACCGGCCAAGGCGGCAATCACCCGATCACCGTCCACGATTCGTCCCCGCTCATCGCAGGCGATCAGGCGGTCGGCGTCCCCATCCAGCGCGAATCCCGCGTCCGCGCCCGTTTCCATCACACGCGCGCACATGCCCTCCGGCGACGTGGAACCGCAATCCAGATTGATATTGCGACCATCCGGGGATACGTGCATCGGCACGACCTCGCAACCCAATTCCGCCAGCAGACGCGGCCCCACGTCGTAGGCCGCGCCATTGGCGCAGTCCACAACCACCTTCAACCCGTCGAAACGCATGTCGCGCGGCAAGGATGCCTTGCAGAACTCCACATAGCGGCCGCGCGCGTCATCCACGCGGAAGGCCTTGCCAATGCGGGACGCATCCGGCAGCGGCGGCAGTTCGTCCAGACAACGCTCGATGGCCAGCTCCACCTCGTCCGGCAGCTTGAAGCCGTCCGCGCCAAAAAACTTGATGCCGTTATCGCCGGCCGGATTGTGCGAGGCGGAAAGCACCACCCCCGCATCGGCCCGCAGGCTGCGGGTCAGATAGGCCACGGCTGGCGTCGGTACAGGCCCGACCAGCAACACGTTCATGCCCTGCGCCGTCAGGCCGGCGCAAAGCGCCGATTCAATCATGTAGCCGGACAGCCGCGTATCCTTGCCGATCAGGATATGCGGCTGATGCGCCAGATGGCGCGTCAGCACATGGCCGGCCGCACGTCCGAGCCGCAATGCAAACTCGGCGGTCATCGGTTCCTGATTCACGGTTCCCCGCACCCCGTCGGTGCCAAAATAACGACGCATCTATCTCCCTCCGTTGCCTTGATCGACGTTCGTCTTGCGCGCCAACACGCCGCGCACCACAAACACGGCGCCGCCATCGGCCAGGCGGATGGCCTTGCCCACCGGTGTCACCACCCCGACCTTCACCTCAAACGCTCCCGGCTTCGCATCCGGATGCACAGCCGTGGTGGACACCTCCTGCAACGCATCCAGCCAGACCTCCGGCCCGCTCAACGTCGCCGTTGCCGGCGTCACGCTCACGTGTTCGGCCCGCCAGCCGGGATCCAGTTCCAGACTCGCGCGCACGGGCACCACGCGACGCACAATGCGATCCACCTGGAGCTGAACCCTGTCCGGCTGCACCTTCTCCACCGTCAATCCGGGAGGCAACCGGATGGACGAGACCTCCAGCGCCCGCTCGACGACGCCCGGCTCGTGCAGATCCGAGGCATCCAGCGGCACATGCACGCCGGCATGACTCAGTGAGGACAATCGCGTTTGCAGGCCGCTGACCGTGATGCGGACATGATCGGGCAGATCGTTCACGATCACCATATCCGCAGGCAGGCCCACCACCTGCAACGGCACATCCAGACTGACGGCCCCCACACCCTGCCCGTGCACCTGCACCCACAGCACGACGGCGATCACCACCGCCAACAGCTTCATGCCACTGGCGCGCAACAGTCGCACGACACGCGCCACCTACGACTCCTCGCGAACCAACGGGCTGGCGGCAGGCGCCAGCCGCTGCGTCAAACGAGCGCGCAAATCCGCCCGATCCAGCGGTTCGCTCACACAGCCTTCCTCGACAACACGCACCTGCCGGGTCTCCTCGGACACCACCACCACCAACGCATCGCTTTCCTCGCTCACGCCGACCGCCGCGCGATGCCGGGTGCCAAACTCCCCGGCCAGCGCATTGGCCCGGGCCAGCGGCAGCAACACCCGCGCGGCAGCGATGCGCCCCCCCGCATCACCCTGACGCTGCCGAACCACAACCGCGCCATCATGCATCGGCGCCCGCGGGCAAAACAGGGCCAGCACCAGATCGGCCCGCACCGGCGCATCCATTTCCACGCCGGACTCGAACAAATGCTTGAGCCCCGTCTCACGCTCCACCACCAGCAAACCGCCCCAGCCACGATGCGCCAACGCGAACGCCGATTCGGTCAGCGCCTCGGCCAGCTCCGTGCGCGAGCCTGCGGCGGCCAAGGGATTGGCCCCCACCTGCATCAGGGCGCGACGGATCTCATGCTGGAACAATACCACCAGGATGATGATGAAGGCCGAGAAAAACTGGCCGAACATCCATTCGACAGTCATCAAGCCGAACATCCGCGCCAGTTCATAGACCACGAACACCACGGCCAGCCCGGCCAGCATCTGCGCCGCCCGCGTGCCGCGAATCAGATGCAGCAGGAAATAAACCACCACCGCCACGACGGCGATGTCGATCACATCCATCAAGCCGAAACGAAGGGTGTCCACGAGCGGGAAGATAAACGACTGCGCGCCATATGCAACGCACTCAATGCGCGCAAAGGCTGCAAGAGGCAACTGGTGGGGGCGGTGGGATTCGAACCCACAACCTGCCGCTTATCTGGCGCTACGGGGTATAAACCCGCTGCTCT
>CAYVBG010000173.1:0-3804 GCA_964449205.1 uncultured Zetaproteobacteria bacterium
CGCCACACTTCCTTCAGGCAACGCGCCAACCATTCGGCCAGGGTGGCACCCTCCGCCTCGGCCCTTGAGATCAACACCCCCCCCCCGTACATCTCGTTCTCGATGGCGCGCGCCCATGCCTCGGCATCCGCCTTCATCTCGAAGGTCCGGCTCTGCGTCGGATACCCCTTGCGCCGGATCATGGCCCGCCATTGATACGGCCCGCGCTTCTGGATGGTTGCCATTTCACCCTCCCGTTTCGCACGTTCAGTGCGCCAAAAAACTCTTTTATTGTCCATAGTTATTGTTTCTCAAGGGGTTTTTACTCGACTGAAAATCCTCGTGTCGGCGGTTCGATTCCGTCCTTGGCCACCACTTTTCCGATAGACGTTCCCGCAGGCATCCGCCATCCCCGCCGCAGGGAAGCGAAAGTGACCGGATCCGGCTGTTCGTCCGTATGGGAGAGAGTCTGCCCCACCAAGGCTCCCCAACCATTGATCCATCCGCCCACACCCGGCGCGACACCAGTTGTCGCATGCGGTTTCATGCTTGCGTCATCAATCTTGTTGGAGGTGACGCATGAATGAAATCATGATGGCGCTCGTCGTCGCGAGCAGCATTTGGGTGCATCTGGATGCCAGAAAAATCGGCGCGCGAAAGGGGCTGGTCTCTGGTCTGGCGGATCTGAATCCGGCGGGCTGGCTGGTGGCTTGCCTGTTTCTGTGGATCGTGGCTGTTCCGCTTTACCTCATCAAGCGCCCCGCACTGAAGCAGGCGGCGGGAGGCGCGGCATGAATCGAACCAAACGTGGAACCATCGCGTGCGGCCTCACCGCCCTCGCCGTCTCCGCCTGCACGCCCACGGCTCCCGAGTGCGCCGACGATCAGGCGGTGGACACCGTGCTCAAAATCGTCAGGCAGAAAATCGCCGAGCAGAGCGGGAAAGAAGCCTTGAATCAACTCGGCCTGAAACTGACGGCCATTCGCACGACGGAGTTCGACGAAAAGCTGGGGCGATACACATGCGCCGCCGATCTGGAGGTCACCGGCCCCGGCGGGTCGAAAACAATACCGGTTCGCTACACATCCGAACTGGCCGACGGCGGCAAGAACTTTTACATCAGCGTTTATGGGCTGTGAAACTCCACCGGCGCTTTCGTCGGCTCAACGGGATGCGCCATGCCTGATCCGCAGCGAATCCTGCCCGCAGTCTGCAAGCGCATGATTGGCGGGTTCTACGAATACCGGGCCATGAGCCAGGGTGCCTGGCTGTGGCAAACGCCGGAATCCTGGTTCGTGCACCGGGTGGCCCGCGCGTGCCATCGCTGCGGCATGCATGTCGCCCTGCCCTTTCCGGCGCGAAACGAGGGCGTGTTCCCGTTCAATGAGGAACACGCCCCCAGCCACGGGCTGGTCGGGCGGCCGGACATGGATCTGACCCTGAAAGACGCCCGATCTCCGGCGCGCGGCGTGGCGCTGGTGCGCTGCATCTGGTCCGTGAGCGACGCCAGAATCCGGGACATCACCCGGCTCTGCGCCGCCATCGGCGACATGCCGGGCGATGCGCCGGCGTTCGGGGTGTTCTGCATGGCCACGGATGTGCCGGACAAGGGCGGCGCGGAGGCATGCATCGCCATCCTCAAGCTGCGGTTTCAACTGCTGGTCGAAAACGCAATCGCCCAAGCCGAGGCGCACGGACTCGCGCCGGCGGACTGCCACTTGGCCTTCAGCGACCATGCGCCGGGCCGGGGGATGATGGCGGCCGGGGCCATCATGCTGGCGCGTCCGTCATGATGAAGCCGTCTCGCGCCCGCCCTTCCAGGGCCGCGCCCACATCCGCGCCATCGCGCGGGCTTCGGCCAGCGTCGCATCTCCTCCCTCGCCCGCCCCGAACTCGACCCCCAGCCGGCGGGCCAATGCATCCAGCGTGTTCCTCTGCCCCGGCCAGCAGGCTTGCGCCCGCGCATGCAGATCGTGCGCGGCCAGCCACGGCATGGAGGACACACCGCAGCGGCGCAGCTCCGCCGCAAGGAAGCCCAGCGTGAACTCCGCCTGATGCACCACCACATGCGCATCGCGCAGCATCTCCAGCACCGCATCGAGAATCCCGGCGAACTCGGGCGCATCGGCCAGCCGGGCCGCATCGAGGCCATGAATCCTCGCAATCTCTTCGGGGATAGCCTTACCCGGATGCACCTGCGAGGAAAACTCCCGGACGGCATCGCCGCGCTCGTCGAACCGCACCATGCCCAAGGCCACGATGCGCTCTGTTTCGGGCGACAGCCCTGTGGTCTCGATCGCCAACGCCACCCACGGGCGATCCGGCATCGCCTTGGCTGTCGCCTGAATCCAGCCCTCGCCCTCCAGCGTGGGCACCGGAATCTCCGGCAACGGCGGCTGGCAATGCCCGTCCAGAAAATCGAATCCGGCCAGCACGCCCATCGCCGCACCCAGCGCCTTGGGGCTTTCGATCAAGCGATCGAGCAGCGCATCGGGCACATGCATCGCCGACTGGATGCGCCGCACGATCCGCGCGCGCCAGTCTGCCGCTGCCCGCGCGCGAAAGGGGCGCGGATCCAGGCCGTGGCGGGCGATGGCAACCTCCGGATACGCTTCGATCACCGCCGCGCCCTCCTCCGGCAAGGACGCATGCGAGCGGAGAACAGGCCAGTCGCTTCCCGTCATCCGCCGCAAATCGCCCAGCCACATTTCCGCAGTTCGCGCCAGCCGGGGAACGCGCTGCGTGCGAAAGGACGGCAAGCGAACGCCTGTGACCCGGCGAATGAACGCATCGGTCTGCCGGAAGGCTTGGTCGCCGTCCTCCGGCCAGCCCAAGGGCGCGTTGAGCACCAGAAGAATGCGCCGGGGCTTGTCCGCCAGCATCATCGCCGGCATGTGCAAAAGCGCATCCCGCCGGCTTTCCCGATGGCGAACCATCGCCAGCTCGCGCCGGTTCCACACGCCGAAGGCCACGGCGTCGTTGCGGTGATTGAGCGAGAGATCCACGCCGATGACCAGCGTTTGCCCTTGCAGTGAAGGCATCGACCCGCGCATGGCTCAATCCCTCCAGAAAGAGCAAAGCACGGGATTCATGCGCAGCTTGCGCAGCGCCTTGACCTCGATCTGGCGCACGCGCTCGCGGGTGACGCCAAGCTGCCGGCCCACCTGCTCCAGTGTATGCTCCACATGGCCGTTCAGGCCAAAGCGCATGGCAATCACCATTGCCTCACGCTTGGTGAGCCGGGGATAAGGGAGTTTGTTCATGTTGCACCTCCGTGGTTGGTCTGGTGCAACACTTTCAACAGCGGTCATAGGTTCGGTCGAGCAGAGCGTCCACCTTCTCTTGTGTTCCCTTCGGGGCTCGCGCCTGAATCCAGCCCTCCCGCCGCAGGTTTTTGCGTGAAATACAAGGCGGCGGCGGAAAACATCTGCCAGCCAAAAAGTCGCTGGCCGCCAGCAAGCAGACGACGGCATCAAGCTGATGGTCGTTATCAATCGAGGCCTTGCGAATATCATCCGGCATCCCCAGCCGCGACTGCAATCGTTCAACAATGCTCTCGCGAGTTTTTCGAGCTTCGTCCTTCGTTCCCTTATATCCCGTTGATGGAATGCCATGTGCGCGCAGCGTGGCGGCGGGATACACCTCGATGACGCCGGTCATGCTCAGCTCGGCTGGAGTCCAGAGAAGCGGCCAAGCTCCCCCTTCCGTGCTTCGCAATGTCGCAAGAAAATCCAGCGCCGACTTGGCCGTTCGCGCAATGCGGTCGGCCCCTATGCTCAAGGGGCGAAGCGGTGTTTTCCCATTATGACCCTGGAGAACCTCCAT
>CAYVBG010000174.1:0-3771 GCA_964449205.1 uncultured Zetaproteobacteria bacterium
GCTTGATTGCCGGGAAGCACCCCGAATGCTGGCGCCCTCGACACGATTCGAACGTGTGACCTGCCGCTTAGGAGGCGGCCGCTCTATCCTGCTGAGCTACGAGGGCGTTTCGCGGGGATGCTAGGGCATCTCCCGATGCCCCGCCACCGCCTGCGACCGTCGGCGGCCGGAATCGTTGTCAATAAACAAGCAGGCTGTGCACCGGCACATCGTTCAGTCGCTCGCGCCCGTTCAGAAACGCCAGTTCGATCACGCACAGGCAGGCCGCGACTCCGGCGCCCAGATCGCGCACCAGATCCACCGTGGCGCGCATCGTGCCGCCGGTGGCCAGCAGATCGTCCACAATCACCACCCGATGACCGACGCTCACGGCGTCGCGATGAATCTCCAACCGGTCCATGCCGTATTCCAGCTCGTAGTCCACGCCATGCACATCATGCGGCAACTTGCCCGGCTTGCGCACCGGCACAAACCCCAGATTGAGCTGCACGGCCAGTGCGGCGCCGAAGATGAAGCCACGCGACTCGATGCCAACGATGACATCGGCGTCGGCCGGCACATGGCAGGCCAAGCCGGACACTGCCGCCGCAAAGGCGTCGCCATTGGCCAGCAGTGGCGTAATGTCCCGGAACACGATACCGGATTTCGGGAAATCCGGCACATCGCGCACATAGTCACGCAGTCGAATGGCGGGCGTGGCGGTCACAGCACCTCCTCGGCTTGAATATTTTCCTGCCGGACGATATGCCGCAGTTTTCTGAGCGCGGCCACCTGAATCTGCCGGATCCGCTCGCGAGTCACTCCCATGTGACGGCCAATGGCCTCCAGTGTCCAGGCCTCCTCGCGCGGATTCAGGCCGTAGCGCAGCCGCACCACTTCGCGCTCCTTGTCTGACAAGCGCGACAGCCACGCATCCAGCAGATCCGAACGAATATGGCGATCCAGTTCCTCGCCCGGTTGCTCGGCGCGCTCATCCTCGGTGACATCGTAGAGCGTGAAATCGCCGTCGTCGTGCAGCAATTCATCAGCACTTTCGGTAAACTGGTGCGCCTCCTGCAGAGTCTGCACGCGAGAGACCGGTTTGCCGAGCCATTCGGCGATTTCCGCGTCGGTCGGCTCCCGCTCCAATCGGCCGCGCAGCTCGCCAGCCGCGCGCATCACGGCGTTGAACTCCTTTCCGACATGCACCGGCAGCCGGATGGTGCGCGCCTGATTCATGATGGCGCGCTCCACGGACTGGCGAATCCACCAGGTGGCATAGGTGGAGAAACGGCATCCATGCGCCTCGTCGAACTTCTCCACCGCCCGCATCAGGCCGATGTTCCCTTCCTCGATCAGGTCGGAGAGCGGCAGGCCGCGATTCATGTAGCGCCGTGCAATCTTGACCACCAGCCGCAGATTGGCATTGATCATGCTCTTGCGCGCCTCGTCGTCGCCTTGGGCGATGCGCCGGGCCAACGCCACCTCCTGCTCCGCCGTCAACAACTCATAGCGCGAGATTTCGCGCATGTACAGCGTCATGGGATCCACGCTATGACGTTCGCCCATCATTCCTCCCTAGCAAGCCGGTGCGTAGTGTGCGGCACAAACGCCCGACATTCAACGCCGCGCATGTTTCCTCCGGGGCAGATAATACAGGGGGTTGACCGGCGTGGGGCCGCGCCGCACCTCGAAATGCAGATGCGGCCCGCTGGCCCGGCCGGTTCGCCCCACGCGGGCAATGATCTGCCCCTGTTTCACATGCTGGCCGCGGCGCACGAGATTGACGCGATTGTGCGCATAGGCAGTGAACATGTCGCGGGTGTGCCGAATGATGATGAGGTTGCCGTAGCCGGTCAGCCGATGGCTCGAATACACCACCTCGCCGGCGGCCGCCGCCCGAACCGGTGAACCCTCCGGCGCACCAATGTCAATGCCGTCGTGCGGCCGACCGTGGCGACGGCCAAAACCGCTGGTGACCGGACCGCGAGCCGGCCAGACAAGCCGCACCGCCCCGCGCCGGGCGGAGGCGCGCGACGACGAACGCGCATGACGGGCGTCCGCGCGGCGATGACGGCGGTGCGCATGCGCCCGGGCGGAGTGGCGAGCCCGCTTCGCACGATGCCTGGGCAGCGGCAGGTAACCGGGGCGCGGCGCCTTGCCCCGAATGTAAAGACGCTGGCCTGTATAGATGACATAGGGCGGACGAATGCGGTTGCGCCGTGCCAGGTCCCGGTAATCCAGCCCGTGCCGGCGGGCAATGCTGTAGAGCGTGTCGCCGGGGCGCACCTGATACACAACCGTGCGCGGGATGTGCCGTCGCTCCTTGGAGGCGTGCGTCGGCATGCTCGTGTGCATGCAGCCGGAAAACGCCAGCATCAACACCGGCGCCAACAGCCGCATCCAGCCGGACACGCTCATCTCCACCACCACAGCATCAGGAATCCGGCCACGACCAGCGCCGCCACCGCCAGCGTCAGCCATTCGAAGTGGCGCTCCACCAGTCTCCGGAGCCGCTCGCCACCCCAGCGCAACAACCCACCCTCCAGAAAGAAGCGCGCCCCTCGCGACACCAGCGCCGCTCCGAGAAATCCGGGCAAGGGCAAACCAAAGGCGCCGGCCGCGATGGTTACCACCTTGAACGGAATGGGCGAAAACCCGGCCGCCAACACCACCCACAGGCCATATTGACGAAACAATTCCTGCACATGCGCAAACTGCTCCATCGCGCCATAGAATTCCAGCAATGGCCGGGCCACCCCCGCAAACAGCAACAGCCCGATGGCATAGCCCAATGCCGCGCCAATCGTCGAACCCGCCGTGGCGATGGCGGCCAGTCTCAGACCCATGCGTGGATCGCCCAACGCCAGCACGACCAACAGAATGTCCGGCGGGATCGGAAACACGCTGGCTTCGATGAGAGCAATCAGAAACAGCGCGGCATGCGCCCGGGGATGATCCGCCCATGCCAGCGTCCAGTGGTAGCAACGCCGCAACCAGGCGGGCCTCAACAGACGGGCCAAGGCGGAAATCTCAGCCACTCCCGACCAAGGGCACGAAGACGCAATCGTCAAAGCGCTCCTCACGCCATCCGCCGCCCTGCCGGCGAAACCGCGTCAGCACATGCCTGCCCCGAACGCCCACCGGCATCACCAGCACACCTCCCTCGCGCAGCTGGCGCAACCACGCATCCGGCGGCGCAGCCCCGCCCGCAGCGGCCAGGATGGCGTCGAACGGCGCATACTCCTCCCATCCTTGGGTGCCGTCACCGCATTTGAGCATCACATTGGCATGGCGTGCCAATCGCAGGTTTCGCCGGGCGCGCTCGTGCAGCGAAGGCAGGCGCTCCATGCTGTAGACACGCCGGCACAGCCGCGAAAGCACCGCAGTCTGGTAGCCGCAGCCCGTACCGATCTCCAGCACGCGCTCGTGCCCCTTCAACTCCAGCAACTGGGTCATGCGAGCCACCGTGTAGGGCTGGGAGATGGTCTGGCCCTCGCCGATGGGCAAGGAAGAGTCCTGATAGGCGTGGCTGGCCAGCGCTTCGTCCACGAACAGATGGCGCGGCACGGCGCGCATGGCCTCGATGACGCGCGCATCGTGGATGCCACGCGCAAGCAGCTGCTCCGCCACCATGCGGCGACGGGGCCGCTCGAAAGCAAGGCCCGTGCCGCGCGCCCTCATGGATGCGGGCGGGCGGAGCGGGCCTTGCGGAAATGGTCGGGACGGCCGGATTCGAACCGGCGGCCACCAGTCCCCCAGACTGGTGCGCTACCAGGCTGCGCTACGTCC
>CAYVBG010000175.1:0-3752 GCA_964449205.1 uncultured Zetaproteobacteria bacterium
ACTCAGTGCGAGATGCGAGCTCCAGCCAGTCAAAGATCTCACAGCGGCGTGTCTTCTGACTCCCGCAGGCGTTCGTGCGTCAGTCGCTTGCGCAAGGCTTGGTCGTTCCAGTAGGTGAAGTTGTAGTGCTTCGCGAACAGCCGTTTGGCGCCGAGGCGATGGATCATGCTGGCATGGCGCTCCTCGTCGCCTTCCCTGAGGGCCACGAAGATGTCATGCACATGGAACTGGTCGCGCGCCAGCTGCGCGATCAACAGGTTGTGCTCGGAGGATCCGGTCATGACCACGATGACACCCATTTCCTCGGCGTGCACGACCTCCATGAACAGCGGGTCGAGCGCATTCCCGCGCACTGCCATATGGCCGGAACGCTGGAGCTGGGCGATGACCTCGGCGTTGGTGTCCAGAAAGCGCACTTCGCGATCCTCGCCGAGTGCACGCCCAAGCTCCGCGCCGATCTGGCCGCCGCCGACAATCAACACCGAGCGTTCGTCGCTGCCTTCCACGCCCAACCACCTGGCCAGCGGTGCGGCCATCAGGCCGTAACCGACCACGGAGAGCACGATGACGCCATACACCATCGGTTCCAGCAGTTCGCCGCCGGGGACGCCGTGTTCGGTCAGCACCAGGCCAAACAACGAAGTGATGGCCGCGGCCACCACGCCGCGCGGCGCCATCAGGGCCAGATAGCCCCGCTGCCCGGCCGACAGATCCGTGCCCCATGCGGCCAGCGCGACTGCAAGCGGCCGGGCGAGGAGGGCCAGTGCCGCAAAGATGCCGAAGGCCAGCGGAAGATGGCTGATCAGGACGTCGAGGTTCAGGTTGGCTGCCAACAATACGAACAGCACCGACACCAGCAACATCGAGAGCGCCCCCTTGAAATGACGCAAGCGCTGGATGTCCGGCAAGTCCTTGTGCTGCAATACCGCGCCGGCCACCAGCACGGCCAGCAGGCCGGCCTGCCGGCTGACATGGTCAGCCAGCAGATAGATTCCCCAGACTGCCGCCAGTGTGGCGATGGAGCGCAATTCGGCATCCCTCATCCAGTCGCGTGCCAGCGCCTGGCCCAGCAAGCGCCCGCCGATCCAGCCGGCGGCAGTGCCGACCGCGAACTTGACGCCCAGATCGACGACCGCGGTCGGAATGCCGCCTCCGGCCAGCGTCAGCTGAAGCATGACGATGGCCAGCATTGCCCCCAGCGCATCGACCAGCATGGCCTCGCCGGTGAGCACATGCCGCAGGGTGCGGTCCATGCGGGTTTGGCGAACGATGGGCGCGATGACGGTGGGGCCGCCGACCGATACCAGCGCCCCGAACAACAGGGCCATGCGCCAGTCCGCGCCACCCCAAAGGTGAAGCAGCAAGCCGCCAATCAACATGGTGGCTGCCGGTCCGAGCAACAGCAAGCCGGCGACGATGCGCCCCTGCCGCTTCAGGGCGCGCAGATCGAGATTCAGGCCGCCCTCGAACAGAATGACGGCCAGACCGAGCTCGATCAGCGCATGCAGCGCGGGGCGCAGATGCTCCACCTGAATCCAGTGCAGCCCGAAGGGTCCCAAGGCCATGCCCGAGAGTAACCACGGCACGATGGCCGGCAGGCGCAGGTGTTGCGCGATGATGCGACCTGCCACGGCCAGCAACGCGGCGAGCACGAACACGCCGGCGGGCTCCATGCCTTGTATCATGGGCGGGAGCCTGCCCGGGCGCCCGGCGGTCGGCAAGGCGCGTCACAGGGCGATGCCTTTTTGCAACGCCATCATTGCGCCCATGGAGCCCTTGTTATGATTGCATCAGAGGATGTAGCGGGAGAGATCTTCGTCGCGGCTGATGTCCGCCAGTCGCTCGCGCACATAGGCGGCGTCCACGACCAGGCGCTTGTCGGCCAGATCGGGCGCGTGGTAGCTGGCGTCTTCCAGCACGTGCTCCAGCAGGGTGTGCAGACGCCGTGCGCCGATATTCTCCGTTTGCTCGTTGATACGCACGGCCAGCCGGGCCATCTCGTCGATGCCGTCGTCGGTGAACGTCACGTCCAGCCCCTCGGTGGCGAGCAGCGCCGCATACTGGCGTGTCAGCGCGTTTTCCGGCTCGGTGAGGATGCGGCGGAATTCATCTTCGCCCAATGCGTGCAGCGTGACGCGAATGGGGAAACGCCCCTGCAGTTCGGGAATCAGGTCGGAAGGGCGGGCCAGATGAAACGCGCCAGAGCCGATGAACAGAATATGGTCGGTCTTGACCGGCCCGTGGCGCGTGTTGACGGTGGTGCCCTCCACCAGGGGCAGCAAATCGCGCTGCACACCCTCCCGCGAGACATCGGCATTCTTGCCTTCGCGGTGGGTGATCTTGTCCATTTCGTCGAGAAATACGATGCCGTCGTTCTCGGCGCGCCGGAGCGCCTCCTCGCGGATGCGATCCATGTCCAACAAGCGGTCGGCCTCCTCTTGCTCCAGACAGGCTCGCGCATCGCGCACCGTCATGCGGCGGCGCTTGGGCTGCGAGGAGAGCAACCCGTCCAGCATGCCCCGGATGTCGATTTCCTCCGCGCCCTGGTTGGAGAAGACCTGCATCATCGGTGCCGAGGGCTGGGATTTCACCTCGATTTCAACCTGTCGGTCGTCCATCTCGCCGCTGCGCAGCTTGCGGCGCATCTTTTCGCGCGAAGCGTGATCGGGTCGCGACTGGTCGGCCGACACCGGCCCGGAAGGGGGCACCGGATGCGGGATCAAAATATCCAGCAGCCGTTCCTCGGCGGCCTCGGCAGCTCGGGTTTTCACGCGCGCCAGGTGTTCATCGCGGACAATCTTGATGGCTGTGTCCACCAGGTCGCGGATGATGGACTCCACGTCTCGCCCGACATAGCCGACCTCGGTGTATTTCGTGGCCTCCACCTTGACAAACGGCGCGCGCGCCAACCGCGCCAGGCGACGGGCGATCTCGGTTTTGCCGACGCCGGTGGGGCCAATCATCAGGATATTCTTGGGCGTGATCTCCTCGCGCATCGGGGAGGGCACCTGTTTGCGCCGCCACCGGTTGCGCAGCGCGATGGCCACGCTGCGCTTGGCCTCGGCTTGTCCGATGATGAAACGATCCAGCTCGGACTCGATTTCGCGTGGCGTCATGGCATCGCTCATGCGGCCGACCTTCCCACCACCTCAATGCGAATCTCGGTGTTGGTGTAGATGCAAATGCGCGCGGCGATACGCATGGCCTCGCGCGCGATGGACTCGGCATCCAGGTTGCTGTGTTCCACCAGCGCCTCGGCGGCGGCCTGGGCGTAGGCACCGCCCGATCCGATGGCGATGACCGCGCCATCCGGTTCCAGCACGTCGCCATTGCCGGAAATCATCAGCATGCGTTCGGCGTCGGCGACGACCATCATGGCTTCCAGCTTGCGCAGGTAGCGATCGGTGCGCCATTCCCGCGCCAGGGCCACCGCCGCCCGCGCGAGGCTGCCGCCGTGTTCGTCCAGCCGGGCCTCGAAACGCTCGAAGAGGTTCATGGCATCGGCTGTGGAGCCGGCGAATCCGGCTACGATGGCGCTGTCGCGGATGGCGCGCACCTTGCGGGCTCCGTGTTTGATGACCGTGTCACCCAGCGTGACCTGACCGTCCCCGGCGAGGGCGGTCTGGCCGTTCTTGCTGACACAGCAGATGGTGGTTCCGCGCATGTTTGCCAATGCCATAGCGTCCTTTCCAACCAGGTTGATTTTGCAATTCTATCTGCCCGAAGCGCGATTGCCAGCTCTTTCCGGGATT
>CAYVBG010000176.1:0-3738 GCA_964449205.1 uncultured Zetaproteobacteria bacterium
TTGAGGCAATTGTGGGTTCAATGAATACCATAAAGAAAATGACTGATACGGTTAGCCAGCCAGGCCGGAGGCGACACGCAAGACGGTGTTGCCGGGGCCGGCCGCGCCGGCGCGCAAGCCGGCGGCGGGCGCGTCAACCGGACGCCAGGGTGCGCGTGGCGGGTCGCGTCCGGCCGGGCCGCGCACCACGATTCGCCGGGGCCCGACACCGGCACAGATTGCGGCGGCCAAGGCGCCCAAATCGAATCTCAAGGATATCGAGGCCAGCATTCGGCGTGAGCGTGCGGAACGCGGTCGCAGCACACGCCCCGAATCCGGCGGCGCACGGCCGGCCGGCCCCGGCGCGCCCCGGCGCGCGCCGTCGGTGGCGGTTTCGCCGGACATGCCGGCCGGCGGCGGGCGGCGCAAGCCGCAAGGCGGCGCTCAAGGCGGGTTCAAGCGTCGGCGGCTGACCCCGGCGGAGAAGGCGGCCCGACGCGCCTACGCCGAAAAGCGGCATCTGGTGCTGACAGAGGAAGAGGAAGAGCGCATGGCGCGCCTGGCGCGCGGCCATCGTCGCAAGACGACGGCCGTAACCAAGGACGATGCGGCCTTCGTCGTTCGTGAGGTGGAAATCCCCGACACCATCGTGGTGTCCGAGCTGGCCAGCCGGATGGCCGTCAAGGGCGCGGATGTGGTGAAGAAGTTGTTTGAAATGGGTGTGACGACCACCGTCAACGAAAGCATCGACGCCGACACGGCCACGCTGATCGTCGAGGAGTTCGGTCACAGGCCCAAGCGCATCAACGAAGCCGCTGTCGAGGACGTGCTGGTGGACGAGGGGGAGGACGATCCGGCCAGTCTCCAGCCGCGTCCGCCCGTGGTGGTGGTGATGGGCCATGTGGATCATGGCAAGACCTCGATTCTGGATGCGCTGCGCAAGGCGCATGTGGCGGACGGTGAGGCCGGCGGCATCACCCAGCACATCGGTGCCTACATGGTGAAGCTGGAGAGCGGCGATCGGGTGGTGTTTATCGACACGCCGGGACATGAGGCGTTCACCGGGCTGCGCGCGCGCGGCGCAAAGCTGACCGATGTGGCCGTGCTGGTGGTGGCCGCTGACGACGGCGTCAAGCCCCAGACGGTGGAGGCCATCAACCATGCCAAGGCTGCGGGCGTGCCCATCATCGTGGCCGTGAACAAGATGGACAAGGAAGGTGCCGATCCTGAAATGGTCAAGCGCCAGATGGCCGAGCATGAAATCGTGCCGGAGGACTGGGGCGGCGACACGATCTTTGTCAACGTGTCCGCCAGGACCGGCCAGGGACTCGACGAGTTGCTGGAGATGCTGGCGTTGCAGACGGAGATTCTGGAACTGCGTGCCAATCCCGACCGGCGCGGGCGCGGCATCGTGATCGAATCGAAGCTCGACCGCGGGCGGGGCCCGGTGGCCACGGTGCTGGTGCAAAACGGCACCTTCCACAAGGGCGACATCGTCGTGGTTGGCACCGTGATGGGCCGCATTCGCGCCATCGTGGACGAGAATGGCCAGCAGCATCGCACGGCCGGGCCGTCCATTCCGTTCGAGTTGCTGGGACTGGAGGCCGTGCCCGAGGCCGGGCAGGAAATCGTGGTGGTGGAGAACGAGCGGCAGGCGCGCGAGATTGTCCGCTATCGCGAGGAGCAACTGCGCAAGGTCAGCGCCAGCACGCAAAAGCGCGTGAGCATGGAAGACCTGTTTGCGGCCGCCAAGGGTGAGCAGGCGCAGGAAGTCCATGTCATCATCAAGGGCGATGTCACCGGTTCGGTGGAGGCGATGGCCGAGGCGCTGGCCAAGCTCGGCACGGACGAGGTGCGCATCAGCGTCGTTCACAAGGGTATCGGCGGCATCACCGAGTCCGATGTGATGCTCGCATCCGCGTCCCGTGCCATCATCATCGGCTTCAATGTGCGTCCCGAGGCCAAGGCCAAGAAGCTGGCCGTGCAGGAAGGCGTGGATGTGCGCTTCTACAAGGTAATCTACGATGCCATCGATGACATGAAGGCCGCGATGGAGGGGCTGCTGGCGCCGGAAGAGCGCGAGAAGGTCATTGGTTCGGCCGAGGTGCGCGAGGTGTTCCAGGTGCCGAAGGTGGGTGCGGTGGCCGGCTGCTATGTGACCGACGGTCATGTCACACGCGGCGCGCGTGTCCGCGTGTTGCGCGACGGAGTGCTGGTGTACGATGGCGCGCTGGCGTCGCTGAAACGCTTCAAGGACGACGTGAAGGAAGTTCGCGCCGGCTACGAATGCGGCATCGGCGTGGAGAAGTTCAACGACGTGAAAGCCGGCGACACGTTCGAGTTCTATGTCATCGAGGAAGTGGCGGCGAAGCTCGGGGACTGAGGCCGCGGCATGACGCACTCCCGCATCCCGCCGGCGCAGGCCCGGCTTCATGCCGATATCCGCAGGCTGCTCTCAACCTTGATGCGGCGCGACATCGCCGATCCGCGTCTGGAAGGCGTGGTGGTGACGCGCATCGAGCCGCTGCATGGCGGCCATCGCGTGCGCGTGTGGGTGCATCGCGCCGAGGCGGTGGACACGGCGGACTGCGTGGCGCGGCTGAATCGTCTGGCACCCCATTTTTCGCATGAGCTGCGGCGGGCGCTGCCGCGCCGGCGCATTCCCGCGCTGGAGTTTTGCTGGGACGCCTCCATCGAGGCCGGCAACGACATGGTGCGATTGCTGCACATGCTGGAGGAATCCGGACGGTGAGCGACCGGCGGGCGGCGGATCGGGAGATGGAGCAGGCCCTTGCGGCCGTGCGTGATGCGCGCGGCATTGTGCTCATCACGCATTGCAATCCGGATGGCGACGGCATCGGCTCGCAGCTGGCGCTCTGGCATGCGCTCCGGGGAGCGGGGCGACGCGTGTTCATGCACAACCACGATGGCGTGCCGCGCATCTACCGGTTTCTTCCGGGCGCGGATGCCATCGGCGCCGGCGCAGCATTCGACGAGGACGGCGTGGATCTCATCATCAGTCTGGACGCGGGCGCGAAATCGCGACTGGGCATGCCCGAGGCGTTTTTCGCCGGGCGGCGTCTGCTGGTCATCGACCACCATGCGAGCAACAATCGCTTTGGCGACATCAATCTTGTGGATACCGGCGCCTGCTCCACCGGCGCGATGACGCTTGCCCTGATCGAGCGGCTGGGTCTTCCGCTTGCGCCGGAGATCGCCACGGCAATCTATGTGACGGTGCTGACCGACACTGGCGGTTTCCGCAACGCGGCCACCAGCGCCGAAGCCCTGGAGCTGGCGGCGCGACTGGTGCGCGCGGGCGCGCAGCCCTGGCCGATCGCCTGCGCGGTGTACGAAAGCCGGAGCATGGCCGCATTCGGCCTGCTGCGGGCCTGCCTGACCACGTTGCAGTTGCGGGATGGCGGACGCTCCGCCTGGCTGCATGTGGATTCGGACATGTATCACGACACCGGCGGCGACGAGCAGGACACCGAGGGATTCATCGAATACGCGCGGGCGCTGGAAGGCGTGGAGATCGCGGTCTTTCTCCGACCCGATTCGCATCATCAAGGTTGGAAGGTCACGTTTCGCGGCAAGCAGGGCGTGGATGTGGGTGCTCTGGCGGTGTCGTTGGGCGGCGGCGGCCATCGCCATGCGGCGGGTTGCACGCTGAAAGGGGATCTGGACAGCGTGCGCAATCGTGTGGCCGAGGCCGTGCGCGCATTGCTGGAGGATGCGCGCTGATTTCCGGCGCGGTGT
>CAYVBG010000177.1:0-3679 GCA_964449205.1 uncultured Zetaproteobacteria bacterium
GTCCAGGGCGGGGGCACGCCCGTGCTCTCCAGCACGTCCTTGGCAACGGTGGCGAAGATGAGGAATAACGCCGAAAAAACCGAGCGTGGCCGCCGCCAGTCCCCGCCGCTTGCGCCGCTCCAGCAGATCAGGGTCGATCATGCGGGTATTGTGGCACAGCATGTGTGTCAAGACCAAACGACGCTTGGGGCATCCGGCATGCAAGCGGATGCCGGGATGAAATGCTGGAAAGCGTCCACGCCATCCGCCACACTCCCGCCATGCTCGAAATCGACCAGCTTTCCCTGGCGGTGCCCGCGCCGGACGGCGCGTGTCCCGCGGTCAGCGATGTCAGCCTGACCGTGGCGCGCGGCCGGGTGCTGGGGTTGGTGGGGGAGTCCGGCTGCGGCAAGTCGCTCACTGCCCAGAGCGTGCTGCGGCTGGGCGAGCATCAAGGCATCGCGCGCACTGGCGGCACGGTGCGCGTGGACGGCGAGGATGTGTTTGGAATGGATGAACGCGCCTTGAGGCGTTTGCGCGGCGGGCGGGTCTCGATGGTGTTTCAGGAGCCGATGACAGCGCTCAATCCGGTGTTTTCCATCGGCCAGCAGTTGATGGAGGTGATATTGCTGCATCTGGAACTCTCCGCCGAGGCCGCGCGCGAACGGGCGGCCTCGCTCCTGGCCGGCGTGGGGTTGCCGGAGCCGGAACGCCTGATGCGCCAATATCCGGGAGAACTCTCCGGCGGCATGCGCCAGCGTGTGCTCATCGCCATGGCCATGAGCGGCGAACCGGACTACATCATCGCCGATGAACCGACCACGGCGCTGGATGTGTCCGTTCAGGCGCGCATCGTGGACTTGCTGCGCGCGCTTCAGAAAGAACAGGGGTTGGGCATGCTGCTGGTTACGCACGACTTCGGACTGGTGGCGGAGCTGGCAGACGACGTGGCGGTGATGTATGCCGGGCAGATCGTGGAGTACGGGCCGGTCATGGAGATCTTCGACCATCCGGCCCATCCCTACACCTGCGCCCTGATGGCCTGCCGGCCGGAAGTCGCCGAGCCGGGCAGGCCGATGCCGGCCATTCCCGGTCAGGTGCCCGCGCCGGGGCAATGGCCCGCCGGTTGCCGTTTCGCACCGCGCTGCGCCCGCGCCACGTCCGCATGCGCACAGCCGGTGGAGGCCCACGCATGGGTGCGGGGCACGCATTGGGCGCGATGCGTGCATGTGGAGCCGTCCGAATGAGCCTGCTGCGCGTGGAAGGACTGAGCAAGAGCTTCGTGTCCGGCGGCGGGCTGTGGGGCGGCGGCCGGCGCGTGCAAGCTGTGCGCGAGGTCGGGTTCACCATCGCGCCGGGCGAAACGCTGGCCATCGTGGGGGAATCCGGCAGCGGCAAGTCCACCACCGCGCGCATGGTCATGCGGTTGCTGGAGCCAGACGCGGGCCGCATCGAACTGCTGGGCGAGGACATCACCCGCATGAAGGGCCGGGCGCTGCGCCGCATGCGGCGGCACATGCAAATGGTGTTTCAGGATCCCTACGCCAGCCTCAATCCCCGAATGCGCATCGGGCAATCCGTGGGCGAGGGTTTGCGGGTGCATGAGCCGGGGCTGAACCGGCGCCAGCGGCGCGAACGCGTGGCCGAGGTGCTGGAGATGTGCGGCATGCCCGCGGCGGCGATGGATCGCTGGCCGCATCAGTTTTCCGGCGGCCAGCGTCAGCGTATCGGCATCGCCCGGGCGCTGGCCGTAGCGCCGGAATTGCTGGTGCTGGACGAGCCGGTATCGGCGCTGGACGTGTCCGTGCAGGCCCAGATTCTGAACCTGTTGCGCGACTTGCAGCAACGACGGGGGCTGGCCTATCTGTTCATTTCGCACGACCTGTCGGTGGTGCGGCAGGTGGCCTGTCGCGTCGCGGTGATGTTTGCGGGCCGCATCGTGGAAACAGGGCCGCTCGACGAGGTGTATGCGCACCCCCTGCACCCTTACACCCGCGCATTGCTGGATGCCCGCCCGGCGGAGCATCCGTCGCGTCGCGGCCGGCGGGGAGAGCGATTGACGCGCGACGAAGGCGTGGCCGAAACCGGCTGCGCCTTTCGCCTGCGCTGTCCGCGGGCGCGCGAGGATTGCGCAGGTTTCGACGGCCGGCTGGCTGCGGCCGACGCCGGATCGCGCGCCGCTGCCTGCCTGCATCCGCTGTGAACGCCGGGTACGGCGCGGCGTTCGCCGACATGATCGAACGCGATTTCCTGCCGGACGCACCCTTGGCCCGCAGATTGTCCGGCTATGTCTGGCGCGACGGGCAGGTGAAGCTGGCGAAGGAAATCGCCGAATGCATGCAGCATGGCGGCCATTTGCTGGCCGAGGCGGAAACCGGCACGGGCAAGACGCTGGCCTATCTGGTTCCGGCGCTGCGCAGCGAGCGCCGGGTGTTGATTTCCACCCACACGCGGGCGCTCCAGGATCAACTGATGTTCCGCGATCTGCCGGCCGTGCGGCGGGCGCTGGGGGTGGGTCGCGACGTGGCGCTCATCAAGGGGCGGGCAAACTATCTGTGCCCGTTTCGTCTGGAGCGCAGAATGAGCGATGCCAGCCTCAAGCCGCAGGTCCGGCAACTGCTGGCGCGCATCGCCCGGTGGGCGCAAGGCAGCCGCGACGGGGACTTGTCCGACCTGCCGTTTGATCCATTCGCGCGCGGCGTCGGCGGCATGGTCACCGCCACCTCCGAGCAATGCCTGGGCGGCAAATGCCCGCATTTCGATGCCTGTCCGCTGTTTCTGGCCCGGCGCAGGGCGCAGGAAGCGGACATCGTGATTTGCAATCACAGCCTGTTGCTGGCCGATGCGGCGCTCAAGAGCGGCGATTTCGGCGAGGTGTTGCCGGCGGCGGATTGTGTTATTGTGGATGAGGCGCACGCCATTCCCGAGCTGGCCTGCCGGCATTTTGGCTGTCAGGTGGGACTGAACCGACTGACCACATGGTTCAACGACACGCAGGGCTTGCTGCGCGAATGGGGTGACGAACCCGATCTGCGCAAGGAAATGGACAAACGGTTTCAGGATGTGCTGAAGGTGTGGGAGACGGATACGCTGACGAATGTGTTGGCGCACTGGCGGCTGCTTGCGGAGCTGATGGCGTCGCGCCGCGAACGTGACGACGAGGCCGCGAAACTGGTGGAACGCGCCCAGGACATCGTGGCGGACATCGAAGCCGTGCTGTCGCCGCCGGAAGGATACGTGTCGTGGAAGGAGGGCGATCGGCACATGCTTGCGCCGGTGGAGAGCGGCCCGGTGCTGGAGGCCCGGCTGTGGCCGCAGGCCGAAGCGTTTGTGCTGCTTTCGGCCACCTTGCGCATTTCCGGCCGCTTCGACTGGATGCAACAGCGTTTGGGGATGAGCGGCGCGTCCTGCGCCTGGCATCCATCGCCATTCGATTATCAGCGGCAAGCGCTGATTTACGCGCCGCGCCATGTGCCCGATCCGTCCGCGCCCGATTACGAGGATGTGCTGTACGACGAAATGGAGGGGCTGATCCGCGCCTCGCGTGGGCGGGCATTTGCCCTGTTCACCTCGATGCGCATGCTGCGCCGCTTGGGCCCGCGGCTGGCCGATGCGCTTCCCTGGCCGGTGCTGATTCAGGACGAGAGCGGCAGCAGGGATGCGATTCTCCAACAGTTCCGGGAAGATACACATTCTGTTT
>CAYVBG010000178.1:0-3676 GCA_964449205.1 uncultured Zetaproteobacteria bacterium
CAATGGATGAGCCTGGCCGGGTCGGCGCTGATTCTGGCCGCCTACGCCATCACCGTGGCGCATCCCGACCGGCGGCGGCTGTATTGCGCGATCAGTCTGGCCGGTGGCGCGCTGCTGTTGGCGGTGGCGCTGATCTATCGCAATGCGGGCCTGATTGCGCTGGAGGTCGCGTGGATCGGCATCAACGCTTGGGGGCTGTGGAAGGCGCGAGACGCGGGAGATGCATCCTGAATTTTTGCAAATTCGCCACATGGTGGCTAATATTCAACCATGTTTCGGCGAATCACCCGGCATGTTCTGGAGGCCGCGCTTTCCGATACGCGCGTGGTGTTGCTCAATGGGGCGCGCCAAACCGGCAAGAGCACGCTGGCCCGCAGGATGGCCGAAGAAAGAGGCGGGAAATACCTGTCGCTGGATGATCCCACCGTGGCTGCGACGGCGCGGAGCGACCCTGGCGCGTTGATCGGTCGCAGCCGGGGATTTTTGGTGTTGGACGAGGTGCAGCTTGCGCCGGAGCTGTTTCCTGCCATCAAGATGGAGGTGGATCGCGATGCGCGGCCCGGTCGCTTCTTGCTGACCGGATCGGCCAATGTGTTTTTGTTGCCGAAGCTCTCGGAGTCGTTGGCGGGCAGGATGGAGATCGTTCCGCTGCATCCTCTGGCGCAAGCCGAGATCGAAGGCGTGAATCCGGACTTCATCGGGCGTTTGCTGTCCGGCGATGCGTGGGAAGTCGGGCCGATGCCGGTGGATCGCGCCGATGTATGCGCCCGCCTGTTGGCCGGCGGGTTCCCCGAGGCGGTTCGGCGCAAGCGGCCGGCGCGGCGGAGCGCCTGGTTCCGCAGCTATGTGGCCAGCCTGCTGCAACGCGATATTCGCGATTTGGCCCGCATCGAGGGGCTGACGGATATGCCCCGCTTGCTGGCGCTGTTGGCCGCGCGGGTCGCCGGCTTGCTGAACATGGCGGAGTTGTCCCGCGCGTCGGGCCTGCCGCATACCACGCTGCGGCGGTATCTGGCGTTGCTGGAGGCGGTGTTCATTTATCAGCCGCTGCCGGCGTGGTCGGCGAATCTGGGCAAGCGCCTGGTGAAGTCGCCCAAGGTGCATCTGGCGGACCCGGGCTTGACGGCGCATTTGTGCGGCGTGTCCGGGGCGGAGGCGCTGATGTCCGCGCCGCTGTTCGGGGCGCTGTTGGAGCAGTTCGTGGTTCAGGAGGTGCGCAAGCTCGCGGCGTTCGCCGGGATGGATGCGTTCATCGGCCATGTTCGCACCTCCGACGGATATGAGGTGGATCTGGTGCTGGAATTGCCGGACGGGCGGGTGATCGGCATCGAGGTCAAGGCGGCGTCGCATGTGGAAAGGCGCGATGTGCGGGGGCTGGCCGCATTGGCTTCGGCATTGGGAGATCGATTCCGGCAGGGGGTGGTGGTGTATTTGGGCGAGCATGTGCTGCCGCTGGCGGAGCGTATTCTGGCCGTGCCGGTGAGCGCGCTGTGGCATGGAGAGAAGACGGGATTGAGGGGCGTGAACGAACGATGAACGCGCCGGCGGAATCTGCGGTGGTGCTGGCGGCGGGGATGGGCACGCGGCTGAAGTGGCTGACCCGCGAGCGGCCCAAGGCGCTGATGGATGTGAACGGCGAGCCGGCGATTGCGCATGTGTTGCGGCGGCTGGCCGCGCAGGGTGTGGACGAGGCGGCGGTGAATGTGCATCACCATGCCGGGCAGCTCATGCGCGCCCTGGGCGATGGCGCGCGGTTCGGCCTGCGGTCGCATTTCAGCGAAGAACAGGCGCTTCTTGATTCCGGCGGCGGCGCGCGCACCGCGATGGAGCGCCTGCCCGGCGGGCTGGTGGCGCTGGTGGATCGGGGCGCGCCGGTGCTGGTGCACAATGCCGACATCATCGCCGATATCGATCTCCGGGCGCTGGCGGCGCGCTGCCCGGCGGGCGGTTGCGCGCTGGCGCTGGTGCCGAATCCCGCGCATCATCCGCGCGGCGATTTCGCGCTGGACGATGCGGACCGGGTGCGTCTCGGGCCGGAGGCGGGCGGCGGCGCATGGACATTCGCCGGTGTCTCGGCCTGGGATCCGGCCGCGTGGCAGGCGTGGCCCGCAGGGCGGGCGTTTCCGCTGACCGGGCCGATCCGGCGCGCGATCGAGGCGGGCCGCTGCGCCGGCATGGTGCATCGCGGTTGCTGGTTCGATATCGGCCGGCCGCGGGACTGGCTGCGCGCGCGGCGGAAACTGGTATTCACGGAGGGCGGATCATGCTGAAGAAACTCGCGGAACAGCGCCTGCTGGCGATGATGGTCGCGGCGATTCTGGCCGGCGGCGTGGCCGGGTTTGTGTGGGGCGAGGCGATGCGCTCGGTGGCGTGGCTGGGCGAGCTGTTCCTGACCGCGCTGAAGATGCTCATTGTGCCGCTGGTGGCGGCGAGCGTGATCACCGGCGTGGCGGGGCTGGGCGATGTGCGCAGGCTCGGGCGCATGGGCGGTTATGCAGTCGGCTACTACATGGCGACGACGCTGATCGCGGTGTCCATCGGGCTGCTGATGGCGAATCTCTGGCAGCCGGGCGCGGGCGTGGATTTCTCGCAGGCGGCGGATGCGCCGAAGCCGAAGGTCGGCGATGTCGGTGTCACCGATCTGATCCTGTCGCTGGTGCATCCGAACATCGTGGCCGCGGCGGCGGAGATGAAGCTCTTGCCGATCATTGTGTTCTGCATTGCGTTCGGCGCGGCGCTTTCCACATTGGGCGAGCGCGGCGGGACGGTGCTGCGCTTCTTCGAAGGCCTGAACGAAACGATGATGAAGCTGGTGGAATGGCTGATGTGGTTCGCGCCGGTCGGCGTGTTCGCGCTGATTGCGTCGCGGCTGGGGCAGGCTGGCGGCGGCGAGGCGTTTCTCGCGCAACTGGCGGGGCTGGGCAAATACGCGGCGACGGTGATCTCGGGCCTGCTGGCGCATGCGGCGGCGTTGTCGCTGATCTTGTTCGTGCTGGCCCGCAGGTCGGTCGGCGAATACCTGCGGCACATGGCCACGCCGCTGCTCACCGCGTTTTCCACCGCCTCTTCCAGCGCCACCCTGCCGCTGACGATCGAGGGCGTGAAGGCCGCCGGCGTGGACGAACGCGCGCGACGCTTCGTGTTGCCCTTGGGCGCGACCGTGAACATGGACGGCACGGCGCTGTATGAGGCGGTGGCGGTGATGTTCATCGCGCAGGCCTATGGGCTCGATCTGGGGCTCGGCCAGCAGTTGCTGGTGCTGCTGACGGCGACGATGGCGGCCATCGGCGCGGCCGGCATCCCCGAGGCGGGGCTGGTGACGATGGTCATCGTGCTGGAGGCGGTCGGGCTGCCGCTGGAGGGCATTGGCCTGATTCTGGCCATCGATTGGTTCCTCGACCGCTGCCGGACGACGATCAATGTGTTCGGCGATTCGGTCGGCGCGGCGGTGGTCGGGCGCTGGATTGCGCCTTCGCGGGGGGTGGAATGAGCGCAGGCCGAAATGCAAGGCATGCGGGCGATTGGAGCGTGGCCGATGCGGCGGCGCTGTATCAGGTCGAAGGCTGGGGCAAGGGATTCTTCCGCGTGAACGCGGCAGGCCATATCGAGGCCACGCCCGATGGTCGCCTGCCTGTCGATCTGGCGCATTTGTGCGACGAGCTGGCCGGGCGGGGCC
>CAYVBG010000179.1:0-3646 GCA_964449205.1 uncultured Zetaproteobacteria bacterium
TGTTCGTCGGCGAGATCTGGCTGGACGCGCTGCCGCAAGGGCGCGCGCCGAAGTTTGCGCCGTTGCCGGAGTTCCCGGGCGTGGCGCGTGATCTGGTGTTTTTGTTCGACCGGGATGTGCGCGCTGAGGATGTGCTGGCCACGGCGCGCAAGGCGGGCGGCGCGCTGCTGACCGAGGCGCGCATTTTTGATCGGTATGCCGGCCAAGGGGTGCCGGAGGGCAAGGTCAGTCTGGGTGTGCGCTTTGTGTTGCAGGCGCCGGACCGGACGCTGACCCAGGAGGAGTCGGACGCCGTGTCCGGAGCCATTGTCGCGGCGATGGCGCGGCGCTTCGGCGCAAGCCTGCGGGCATAGCTGGCATCTGTTTTGCTGCGCTTGCTGTGGAGCGCGAATCGTTGGGCATGCGTGGCCGGAGGCGGGACATGAGACTGACAGGCATGGGGATGTTGCTGCTGGGGCTGATGTTGGCGGCCTGTAGCGACCAAGGGGCTGCACCACAGGGCGCGGCCGGCAAGCCGGTGGTGACGGTGGGACGGCTCATTTGCGGCGGTCATCTGCCGCTGGCGGTAGTGGAAAGAAAATACCAGCGGGAGCTTCCTTTCGCATTGCACACGGTGCAAAACCACGACTGGAACGATGTGGTGGCGGACATGAAGTCCGGGCGGCTGGCGGGCACGTTCATTCTCTCGCCGCTGGCCATGCAGATGATTCGCCAGGGTGTGGCCGCCAGGATCGTGTTGATGGCCGATCGCGGCGGCAACGGTTTTGTGCTGACGCGGCGTTTCCGGCGCATCGAGGATTTGAAGGGGGCCGGGGCCCTCATCGCCGTTCCGCACCGGTTCTCACAGCATCATGTGCTGCTGTGGCTGGCCCTAAAACAACATGACGTGCCGTATCGCGACGTGACGGTGATCAGCATGCCGCCGCGCGACATGATCAATGCGCTCAGACGGGGCGAGATTGATGGATTTGTGGTTGGCGAACCGGAGGGATACAAGGCTGTGACGCTGGGCGCGGGATGGATGGCGGCGCGCTCGCCGGATATTTGGCCGCATCACATGGATCACGTGTTTGTGTTGTCCGCCGCATTCATCGCGCGTCATCCGGATTGGGCGCGGGCGCTGGTTGCCGCGTTGAAAAAAGCCGGGGGATTCATCGAACACCATCCCCATGAGGCGGCGGTGATGGGCGAGGATTACACCGGCTCCGATGCGGCGGTGTTCGAGCGGGTGCTGACAGATCCGCCGGACTGGATCGACTACAGCGACATGACGCCCACCGTGGCGCGTTTGCAGGCGATGGCGGAGATGATGGTGGAGATGGGGTTGTGGAAGACGATGCCTGACAATCTGGAACAGTATGTGAATATGCAACTGATAGCTTCCAACGGTCGCGACGACCAGTGAGGCGCATGCGTTTTCGGCCGTCGCTGCGGCTGGCGCTCTATGGGCTGATTGCCGCGGCTTCCTTGCTGCCGGCGTTGGTGCTCGCCCCGTGGCTGGCGCGCGAGGCGGAGTCGTTGCTGTTTGATCGCGCCATGCTGCGGCAGGAGATGTTCCACCGACAGGTGGAGATGCGTCTTTCGCTGCAGACGAAGCGTTTGTTTTCGGTGTTGGAGAACAAATCCGATCCCATCGGGCGTTTTCTGTCCGATCCGGGTGGCTTGCCGACCATCCGCATGCTGCTCGATCGCATCCTGATGCGCGAGGGCATGGTCACCTCGGTGTCGGTTTATGGGGCGGATGCGAAGCTGGTGGCCCGGCGTGTGCGATCCGATCATGCGCCGCCGCGCCTGACGGCGGAGAGCCCTGCGTGGATTATCCCGATGCACGGGCGGGAATATCTCGGCGCGCCTGAACGTTTGGCGGATGGGCATGTGGAGTTTCTGATGGCGGTGCCGGCCTTTTCGGGCCGGGAGGCGGGCGGTGTGCTGGTGGCCTCGGTGCGTGTGGACGCGCTTTGGAACTCCGTGCGCTCGCGTCTGCCTGCCCACGAGGCGCGGGTGTATCTGGTGGACAGCCGCGGCGCGTTGCTGGCGGCGCTGGATGCCGACGCGCACGGCCGGGGCAGGCTGCTGACCAACAAGGAAATCGTGCGCGCGTTGCTGGCGGGGCGCGACTGGCGGCAACGCCGAACATACCAAGGTGTCGAAGGCGACATGGTGTTTGGCGTGGCCACGCTGGTGCCGGAGCTGAAGTGGGGCGTGATTTCCGAGGTGCCTGCCGGCGCGGTGCTGAAGCCCATCGCCACCGATGTGCTGTGGCTGGCGGCGGTGGTGATTCTGTTGCACGTGTTGTTTGGCATGGCGGCGCTGACGGCGACCCGGCGGGTGCTGACGCCGCTGTCTTCGCTGCTGGATATGGTGCGCCTGGCCGGCAAAGGAGAGTACCGCGAGCCCAGACACATTCACGCCTTTCAGGAAGTGGAGGAGCTGGCGGGCGCGCTGGGCCGGATGGTGGACGAGATCGCCCGTCGGGAAGAGCGCCTGCGCAAGCTGTCGCTGGCCGTGGAGCAGGCGGCCGAGGCCGTGCTGGTGACCGACCGTGACGGGGTCATCGAATATGTGAACCGCGCCTTCACCGACATGACAGGCTACACGCCCGCGGAGGCCGTGGGCCGCACTCCGGCCATCCTCAGAAGCGGCGAGCAGGATGAAGCGTTTTACCGCAGGCTGTGGCGAACCATCTCCCGGGGGCGGGTCTGGGAAGGGCGGCTGGTGAACCGGCGCAAGGACGGCAGCCTGTATTCCGTTTTGATGACCATTTCGCCGGTGTGCGAGGGCGACGATATCACGCATTTCATTGCCATCCAGCAGGATACCAGCAAGCAGGATGAACTGGAGGCGCAGTTCCGGCAGGCGCAGAAAATGGAGGCGCTGGGTGCGCTGGTGGGCGGCATCGCGCACGATTTCAACAACTCGCTGGCGGCCATCGGCGGCAATCTCTACATGATGCGCCAGCAGGCCGCCGGCCAGCCAGACTTGATGGAACGCATCGACAAGATCGACACGCTGGTGCATTCCTCGGCCCGGATGATCGAACAGTTGCTCACCTTTGCGCGCAAGGACGTGGTGTCGATGGGACGGGTGGACTTGACCGCGCTGGCGCGGGAGACGGTGGACATGATGCGCTCCACCCTGCCCAGCACCATCCGTCTGACGCTGGAGGCGGAGGATGGCGCGCTTGTGGTGGAGGGGGATACGACGCAGATTCGTCAGATGCTGATCAATCTCATTGTCAATGCGCGCGATGCCGTGGCCGATACGGAGCGCCCCGGGATTCGGGTGTCTCTGGCGGTTCGCATGCCCGATGAGGGGCTGGTGCGACGGCACGGGTTGCAACCGATTCCGCATGCCTGCCTGTGTGTGCGTGACAATGGCTGTGGCATGGACGAGCAGACGCGGAAGAAGATTTTCGAGCCTTTCTTCACGACCAAGGAGGTCGGCAAGGGCAGCGGCTTGGGGTTGGCGATGGTGTTTGGCGCGATCGAGCGCCACCGGGGCGCGGTGGATGTGCATTCCGCGCCCGGAGAGGGGAGCTGTTTCATGCTGTATTTCCCCTTGCAGGAACAGCAGGACGGCGCGGACGTTCGCGACGGGGGTGCCGGGGCCGATGCCGCGCCGGGCGGGGAAGGCGAGATGTTGCTGC
>CAYVBG010000180.1:0-3637 GCA_964449205.1 uncultured Zetaproteobacteria bacterium
TGATTTCCATGCCGTTGAGCCAGACCTCCCAGCCCAGCCCCCAGGCGCCGAGCGTCGGCGATTCCCAGTCGTCCTCGACGAAGCGGATGTCGTGCACGGCCGGATCGATGCCGATTTCGCGCAGCGAATCGAGGTAAATCTCCAGAATGTCCGCCGGCGCGGGCTTCAGGAGCACCTGAAACTGATAGTAGTGCTGGAGGCGGTTCGGGTTCTCGCCGTAGCGGCCGTCGGTCGGCCTGCGGCAGGGCTGCACATAGGCGGTGTGCCAGTCGGCGTCGTCCAGCACGCGCAGGAAGGTGGCCGGATGAAAGGTGCCCGCGCCCATCGGCGCGTCATACGGCTGCTGCACCACGCAGCCGCGCGCGGCCCAGAATCGCTGCAAGGCGAAGATCAGTTCCTGAAAGGTCATCGGATGTCGAAGGCTCCCCATGCAAAAGGTTCGCCCAAGCCTACCCCGCTGCCGGCGCGAATCCAGCAGTTCCGACCTGCCGGATGCGTCGCCACTGCACGCATCGCTTGCTTTTTCCGGCCCGCGCCCCCTAGGATTTACGCATTCATGTCCATGGATGTATCCGAAATGATTTCTCCTTGCCGTTGCTGCGCGATGCCGCGCCCGCTGTTTGTGCCCGCATGAGCGTCCGATCGCTGGATACCCTCTATATCAAGACCTACGGCTGCCAGATGAACGAATACGATTCCTCGCGAATGGCGGATCTGATGCGCGAGGCCTACGGCCTGCGGCTGGTCGGCGCGCCCGAGGAGGCGGACGTGATTTTGATGAACACCTGCTCGGTGCGCGAGAAGGCCGAGGAAAAGGTGTATTCCGAGCTCGGGCGTTACCGGCTTCTCAAGCAGGAGCGTCCCGACCTCATCATCGGTGTCGGCGGTTGCGTGGCCCAGCAGGAAGGCGAGCGCATCCTGAAGCGTGCGCCGTTTGTGGATCTCGTGTTCGGCCCGCAGACCTACCACCGGTTGCCCGAGATGGTGAACCGGATCCGCCGCGAGCGGGTGCGACTGAGCGAGACGGACATGCCCGAGATCGAGAAGTTCGATCGTTTGCCGAAGCATGGCGGGGCGGCGCATTCGGCCTTTGTGACCATCATGGAGGGTTGCGACAAGTTCTGCACCTTCTGCGTGGTGCCCTACACGCGCGGGCCGGAGGTGTCCCGCCCGGTGGCGGACGTGCTGGACGAGTGCCGCGACGTGCTGGCTTCCGGGGCGGTCGAAATCACCCTGCTGGGTCAGAACGTGAACGGCTGGCTGGGCCCGGGGCCGGACGGCGAGGAATGGGATTTCGCAATGTTGTTGCATGCCGTCGCGGCTTTGCCGGGCCTGAAGCGCCTGCGCTTCACCACCAGTCATCCGATGGAGGTCACGGACGGGTTGATCGAGGCCTTCGCGGAGCTGGATGTGTTGATGCCGTATGTGCATCTGCCGGTGCAAAGCGGTTCCGACCGCATCCTGAAGGCCATGCATCGCGGCCACGACCGCGCGCATTACCTGCGCATCATCGAGCGGCTGCGCGAAGCCCGGCCGGATATTGCGCTTTCCAGCGATTTCATCGTCGGCTATCCGGGCGAGACGGACGCGGATTTCGAGGCCACGCTCGATCTGGTGCGCGAGGTGGGCTTCGATTCCGCCTTTTGCTTCAAGTATTCGCCAAGGCCCGGGACGCCGGCTGCCCGCAGCGAGGACAATGTGCCGGAATCGGTGAAAGATGCGCGCCTGCAAGCCTTGCTGGCCCTGATGCGCGAACAGACCAAGGCCGCGATGGAGCGGCAGGTGGGGCGCGAGCTGGAGGTGCTGGTCGAAAAGGCGGGGCGCAATCCGGGTGACATGCAGGGCCGCACGCCCGATTTCAAAATCGTGCATTTCCGTGGCCGGCCCCGTCAGATCGGGCAGATTCTGCCGGTGCGCATCACCGCCGCCTGCGGTCAGTCGTTGCGCGGCGAGCTGGCGTTGGTGTAGGCGGTCGCGGACGGGTGGAAACGCTGCAACTCGATCTTGAGAGCATGGATGCGGATGCGTTGCGCTGCCTGTGCGGTGGCGACGATCGCATTTTGCGGCGCATCGAATCCTGTTTCGGGGTGCGGTTTCTGGGCGCGCCCGGGCATTGGCGCGTGGAGGGCGATGACCCGCAGGCCGCCGTGGACGTGATCCATGCGCTGCTGCCGCAGGCGCGGCAGGGGCCGGTGACGGACGTGCAGCTCGAGGGGGCGCTGCGCACGCAACGGGCCAGGGCCGGCGGGGATGACGGTCGCGGCGGGGCGAAGGATGCGGACGCCGGCACAGGCGATGCGGAGGAGCTGATTGTGATGGCCGGCCGCCGGCGCGTGCGTGGCAAGACGCCGAACCAGCGGCGGTACCTGGCCGCCATGCGCGATCATGTGCTGACCCTGGCTGTCGGGCCCGCCGGCACGGGCAAGACCTGGCTGGCGGTGGCGATGGCCGTGCAGGCGTTGCGGACGCATGAGGTGGATCGGCTGATTCTGACCCGGCCGGCGGTCGAGGCCGGCGAGCGTTTGGGGTTTCTGCCGGGGGACATTCAGCAAAAGGTGGATCCGTATCTGCGCCCGTTGTTCGATGCGCTGGCGGACATGGTGGGACTGGAGAAGATGAACGCGCTGATGGAGACCGGGCGCATCGAGGTGGCGCCGCTGGCCTATATGCGGGGGCGCACATTGAACGATGCCTTCGTGATTCTCGACGAGGCGCAAAACACCACCCGCGAGCAGATGAAGATGTTTTTGACCCGGCTGGGGTTTTCCTCGCGGATGGTGGTGACCGGCGACACCACGCAGGTGGATCTGCCGTCCAAACATCAAAGCGGCCTGCTCCACGCGCTGCATGTGCTCGATGGCGTGGATCAGGTGGCGATTTGTCGCCTGGGCGCGGGCGATGTGGTGCGGCATCCGCTGGTGGAAGCCATTGTGGCCGCCTATGAGCGCAGCGAGACGGGCGAGACATGATTGATGTGCTGGTGGATCGGGATGTGCGCGCCGAAGAGTTGCCGGGCGATGCGCGCATGCGTCAGGCGGCGGCCACGGCGGCGGCTTGCGCCGGCGTCAGCCGCCGGGTCACGCTGTGCCTGCGCGTGGCCACGGACGAGGCCGTGCGTGAGCTCAACGCCCGCTGGCGGCAAACGGATGCGGTGACCGACGTGTTGTCGTTTCCCATGCAGGAGGGGCCGGAGTTCGATTTCGACCAGTCGCTGGGCGATGTGGTGCTGGCCTGGCCGTTTGTGCGCCAGGAGGCGGCCCGGCTGGGGCTGGATTCGCGCGCCCACGCGCTGCACCTGATCGTGCATGGCGTGCTGCATTTGCTGGGGCACGATCATGCGGAGGCCGATGAAACGGCGCGCATGCGCGGCATGGAGCGGCGGGCGATGCGCGAACTGGGACTGCACGACCCTTGGCCGGAAGGAGGCGAGCGTGCTTGATCGATGGCGGGAGCGGTGGCGACGACGGTTGATCGGGCGGCTCAGGCCCGGCCGGGACGAGCAGGAGCTGCTGGAGGTGCTGGGTCGCGCCGAGGCCATCCGTTCCGAGGATCACCGGAGCATGCTGCAAAATCTGGTCATGTTCCGCGATGTGCGGGTGCGGGAGCTGATGGTGCCGCGCTCGGAAATCTTTGCGCT
>CAYVBG010000181.1:0-3603 GCA_964449205.1 uncultured Zetaproteobacteria bacterium
GGAAACTCGCGGGGCATCCGGATTCCGAAGCGGATATTGGAAGAGTGCAAGGTGGAAAAGGAAATGGAGCTGACCATCGAGAACGACGAGATTCGCTTGCGCCCCGTGCATGGCAAGCCGCGCGAAGGGTGGGAGGAGGCGATTCGGGCCCTCCAACAGCGGCACGGCGAGGCGCCGCTGGATCAAGAATGGCTCGATGCCGATCTGGTCGATGATGCTGGAGAGGATGCGTGGTGAAGCCGACACCGGCGCGGTTTCAGGTTTGGCTGGTTCGATTGGATCCGACTGAAGGGCGGGAGATCCGGAAGACGCGGCCTTGCGTGATCGTATCGCCCGATGAGATGGCCTCGCTGGCCACGGTGTTGGTGGTGCCGATGACATCCAAGGGTTTTCCGTATCCTTGCCGCGTGCCCTGCCGTTTCGAGGGGAAATCCGGGCTGATTTTGCTTGATCAAATGCGCGCGGTGGACAAGCGCCGGCTGGTCAAACTGTTGGGTGCGCTGCCGGAGTCCACGGCGATGGAAATCTGCCGCGTGTTGCAGGAGATGTTTGCGCCATGATTCGCGTACTTTTCTTCGGCGCGGTGGCCGACCGTGTGGGGATGCGCGAGATGCGGCTGGAAGGTGCTGGCACGGTGGCCGAAGTGATCTGGCAGGCCGGATGCGAGGGAGTTGCGCCGCTCATCGTGGCCGTGAATCAAACGATCGTTGAGGACTTCGATCATCCCGTGCGCGATGGCGATGAAGTGGCCTTGATGCCGCCGTTCTCGGGAGGATGAGATGCGTGCGCCAGTGCGCTTGCAGCAGGAAGACTTTTCGGTGGATGCGGAGATCGCCGCAGTGCGCGCCGCATCACGCCGCATCGGCGGTATCGCCACCTTTCTCGGCTGCGCACGCGATTTCTCCGAAGGCCGCGAAGTGGCCTCCATCGCGTTCGAGCACTACGGGCCGATGGCCGAGAAGATGCTTGCCGCACTGCGCGAAGAGGCGCTTGCGCGCTTTGAGATCATCGAGGTGCGCATCGTGCATCGCATCGCGCAGGTCACGCCGGGCGAGCAGATCGTGCTGATCGTCGTCGGCGCCGAGCATCGCGGGCCGGCCTTTGCGGCCTGCCGCTGGCTGATCGACGAGCTCAAGCGGCGCGTGCCGATCTGGAAGCGCGAGCAAACGCCGCAGGGCGAGCATTGGGTGAGCCCGCATCCATGACGAAGCTGCTTGGCATCGTCGGCGCATCCGGCAGCGGCAAGACGACCTTGATCGAGCGCCTGTTGCCGTTGTTGCGGGCAGGGGGGCTGCGCGTGGCGACGATCAAGCACGCGCATCATCCGATCGATCCGGATGCGCCGGGCAAGGATTCGTGGCGGCATCGGCGGGCCGGCGCGGTGGCCAGCCTGCTCGTGGGGCCGAATGCGATGCAGTTCGTGGGCGATGCGCCGAGATCCGCCGATGCCAGGGCGCTGGCGCGCTGGCTGTTCCCCGGCGTGGATCTGGTGCTCGTCGAGGGATGGAGCGCGACGGCGGAAGCGAGGATCGCCGTGCTGCGCGATGGCGAACGCAGGGCGGAGGCATGGCAAGGCGTGATGGCGGTGGCAACGGACGATCCTTCGCTGCAGGCGGATGTGCCCGTGCTGGATCTGAACGATTCCGTCGCCGTGGCCGGCTTTGTGCTGGCCTGGCTGGCGGGCGGTCAGGTTTCCAGCAATGCGATGAACGATGCGGGGGATATGACCCGCGCAAGCGGTGGCGGTTCATCCAGCAGCCGGCGATCACCCGTGACCAGCGTTGCGGACGCATGCGTTGCGAGCAAGTCCCACAAATGCTGATCATTGCCATCGGGAGCGGGGATGTTCGATTGGGCGGGTTCGCGAAGAATGGCGTGAACGACGATGGCTTCCAGAATGACATCCAGCTCGCCGGGCGCCAGACGATGGCGGCTGGCAATCGGGGGACGCAGCAACACGCACCGGTATTCGGTCAGCAGCGGCAGCGAAAGAAGAAAGGGAAAGCCGCCTTGTGTCATGCCGTCCAGAATACGGGATGTGGGCGCTTCGGCGCGATTGGTGAGCAGGCCGCTGACCAGAACATTGGTGTCGATGACGGCGATTGGCGGATTCATCCCTTGCGCGCGGCTCGCGCCTCCCGCACGGCCAGTCCGAGCGCGGCGTCCTCGTCCATGTTGCTTTGGGCTCGGGCTCGGGCCAGATAATGCGCCGCTGTTTTGCGCCCCTTGATGCCGCATTGTTCGAGGCTGGATTCGATGATTTCGCGTATGGATTTTCGCTGTCGGGCAGCTGCCTCTTTCAGGGCGATATATCGTTCATCGGACAGGGTGATGGTGAGTCGCGCCATGATGATGCCTCCATGTCACCGATGCATATTATCACCACCCGCCAATCTTCGCAAACGGAGGGGGGCGCGGCATGATTCCTGATTGCACGGCGGTGATCCTGTGCGGGGGAGAATCGCGCCGCATGGGGCGGGACAAGGCCACGGTGCTTTTTCGCGGCAAGCCCTTGTGGCGGCATGTGCATGAGGCGGTTGCGCCGCTGTTTTCCGAAGTGATCTTCAGCGTGCGCACGCCGCGCGGGGATCTTCCCGGGCCGCAAGTGGCGGATGCATGGCCCGGGCGCGGGCCGATGGTCGGCATCGCCTCGGCCTTGCAGGGGGCGCGCACGCGCTGGGTGTATGCCACTGCGTGCGATATGCCGTTCACCGAAGTGGGGGTGGCGCGCCTGTTGGCGGCGCATCGGGATGGAAGCGATGTCGTGGTTTGCCAATCCGATGGGTGGTTGCAGCCGCTTCCGGGGTTTTACGCCCGAAGCGCCCTGCCGGCGATGGAGGATGCGATGCGGCGGGGGTGCTCGGGGCTTGTGGCGCTTGTTCGTCGGTTGCGAGGCTGTGTGCTGGAGGGTGAGGCGTGGACGCAGAGCTTCGCGGATCTGGATGATCCCCGAATGGTTGCGGTTGCCGAAGAAGAAAGGAGAACCCAATGAGTGGATTCGTTTCCGTGGATGAGGCACAGGGCATCATCGCGCGCCACGCACGGTTGATGACGCAAGTGTATGTGCCGCTGCATGAAAGCCTGGGGCGGGTGCTGGCCGAGGATGTGCGCGCCAATCGCAACCATCCGCCCTTCGATGTTTCGGCGATGGACGGCTATGCGGTGCGCCATGCCGATCTGGCCGAAGGCGAGGCATTGACCGTGGTGGACGACATCCGCGCCGGCCACATGCCGCGCGTGCGCATCTTGCCCGGCAAGGCGGCCCGCATCATGACCGGCGCGCCCGTGCCGGAAGGCGCGGACACCGTGGTGCGCGTGGAAGACACGGAGCAGGAAGGCGAACACGGCGTGCGCATCCTCAGGCCCCCGGCAAAAGGCGCGAACATCCGCCCCTTGGGCGAGAACCTGATGCGCGGCAAGGTGGCGTTGACCCAAGGCACGACGATCACGCCCGGCGTGCTGGCCCTGTTGGCGATGGTCAAATGCCGCGAGGTTCCGGTATTCGCGCGGCCTTCGGTGGCGATCCTTTCCACCGGCGATGAGCTGGAGGCGCTGGAAGAAGCGGTGGATGAATCGAAGATTCCCGATGCGAACAGCCATGCC
>CAYVBG010000182.1:0-3594 GCA_964449205.1 uncultured Zetaproteobacteria bacterium
GGGGTGCTTCCCGGCAATCAAGCGAGGTGAAACAGGCCATGACGGATCAACCGACCACCGTGATTCCCGTCCAGATCGAGGAGGAGATGCGCCGTTCCTACCTCGATTACGCGATGAGCGTGATCATCGGCCGGGCGCTGCCCGATGCGCGGGACGGCCTGAAGCCGGTGCATCGCCGTATTCTGTATGCGATGCAGGAGCTGGGCTGCACGCACGACAAACCCTACAAGAAATCGGCGCGCGTGGTCGGCGACGTGATCGGCAAATACCATCCGCACGGCGATTCGGCCGTGTACGACGCGCTCGTGCGCATGGCGCAACCCTGGAGCATGCGCCATGTGCTGGTGGACGGCCAGGGCAATTTCGGCTCGGTGGACGGCGACTCGCCGGCCGCGATGCGCTACACCGAGGCGCGCATGAGCCGACTGGCTTCCGAGTTGCTGGCCGATATCGACAAGAACACGGTGGATTTCGCGCCCAACTACGACGAATCGCTGCGCGAGCCGAAGGTGCTGCCGGCGAAGTTTCCCAATCTGCTGGTCAACGGCTCGCAGGGCATTGCGGTGGGTATGGCCACAAACATTCCCACCCACAACCTGGGCGAAACCATCAACGCCACCATTGCGTTGATTCGTGATCCCGGCATCGACGACGAGGCGCTGATGGCCATCATGCCGGGCCCGGATTTCCCGACCGGCGGCTTCATCTACGGTCGCAAGGGCATGAGGCAGGCGTTCCTGACCGGTCGCGGTTCGGTCACGATGCGTGCGCGGGCGATGGTGGAGATTCATCCCCGCACCAAGCGCGAGTCCATTATTATCACCGAGCTGCCCTATCAGGTGAACAAGGCGGTGTTGATCGAGAATATCGCGGCGCTGGTGCGCGACAGAAAGCTCGAAGGCATTGCCGATCTGCGCGACGAGTCCGATCGTGACGGGCTGCGCATCGCGATCGAGCTGAAGAAGGGCGAGATCCCCGATGTGGTACTGAACAATCTCTACAAGCACACCCAGTTGCAATGCAACTTCGGCTGCAACATGCTGGCGCTGGTGGACGGGCAGCCGAAGTTGTGCGGCGTCCGCGAGTTTCTGAATCATTTCATCGATCACCGCCGGCAGGTGGTGACCCGCCGATGCCTGTTCGAGCTGGACAAGGCCGAGGCCCGGGCGCATATCCTGGAAGGCCTGCTGATCGCGCTCGATCATATCGACGAGGTCATCAAGCTGATTCGCGCCAGCCGCACCACCGAGGATGCGCGCGATGGCCTGATGGGCCGGTTCGGGTTGTCGGAGCGGCAGGCGAAGGCGATTCTGGAGATGCGCCTGCAACGCCTGACCGGGCTGGAGCGGGACAAGATCAAGGCGGAATACGCGGAGGTCCAGGCGACCATCGCCCGGCTGAAGGCCATTCTGGCCGACGAACGGCTCTTGATGGATGTCATCGTTGAGGAATTGGAGGAGGTGCGGGACAAATACGCCGATCCACGCCGCACCGAGATTGTGGACGAAACCGCCGAGCTTTCGATGGAAGACCTGATCACCGAGGAAGACATGGTGGTCACGATCTCCAACGAGGGCTATATCAAGCGCAATCCGGCGTCGCTGTATCGTGCCCAGCGGCGCGGCGGCAAGGGCAAGACGGCGATGACCACCAAGGACGAGGACTTCGTCGCGCAGCTGATGGTCGCCAGCACGCACGATTATTTGCTGTTCTTTTCCAACCGGGGGCGGGTGTTCCGCAAAAAGGTGTATGAAATCCCGCAGGCCGGGCGGGCCGCGCGCGGCAAGGCGCTGGTCAATCTGTTGCCGGTGGAAAAGGGCGAGCGCATTTCGGCCACGCTGGCCGTACGGGAGTTTACCGAGGGGCGTTATATTGTGATGGCGACCCGCAACGGCCTGGTCAAGAAAACGCCGCTGGCGGATTATGCCCATATCCGCGCCAATGGCATCATCGCCATCAAGCTGGAGGAAGGCGATGATTTGATTGCCGTGCGGATCTCCAACGGCGAGCAGGAAATCATGCTGGCCTCCAGCGGCGGCAAGGCGATTCGCTTTGCGGAAACGGATGTGCGGCCGATGGGCCGGGCCACGCGGGGAGTAGCCGGCATGCGGATGCCGGCCGGCGACCGCGTGATTTCGATGGCGCTGGTGGCAGAAGGCGCCAGCCTGCTGGCGGTGTCCGAAAACGGCTTTGGCAAGCGCACGCCGATGCGCGAATACTCGCGCCAGAAGCGCGGCGGGCAGGGCGTGTTCACGCTCAAGACCGGCGGGCGCAACGGCGCGATGGTGGCCGCGCTTCAGGTGGTGGACGAGGATCAGGTGATGCTGATGACGGATTCCGGGCGCTTGGTGCGCATCCGGATGGATGGCGTGTCCGTGATTGGCCGCAACACGCAGGGCGTGAAGCTGATCGAGGTCGGCGAGGATGAGCGGGTGATCGGCGCGGTGCGCGTGGCCGAGCGCACCGAGGAGGATGGCGAGGATTCGGGCGCCGGAGCGGGCGCATGATCGACCGCAAGCAGCTTCGCGCCGATCCCGACGGACTGCGCGCCGCCCTGGCGCGGCGGGATGCGGCCCTGGTCGCGCCGGATGGCCCGCTGGAACGCGCGCTGGCGCTGGATGTGCGCCAACGCGCGTTGAAGGTGGAACTGGAAGCCATGCAGGCCGAGCGCAATCGTGTATCGAAGCTGATCGGCCAGAAAAAGGCCCGGGGCGAGGATGCCGGCGAGGAACTGGCGCGCATGGGCGAGCTGGCGCGGCGCGTCAAGGCGCTGGAGGCCGAAGCGCGGGAGGCCGAAACGGCGTTCGGGCAGGCGCTGCTGGAGATTCCGAACCCGCCGCACGAAAGCGTGCCCGATGGCGTGGACGAATCCGACAATGTCGAGATCCGGCGCTGGGGCGAGCCGCGGCAGGACGATGTGCCGCCGCATTGGGAGATCGGCGAGCGGCTGGGCATCCTCGATTTCGAGACCGGCGCGCGCATCGCCGGCAGCCGGTTCACGGTGCTGCGCGGCATGGGCGCGCGGCTGGAGCGGGCGTTGATGCAGTTCATGCTCGATCTGCATGTGGACAGGCACGGCTATCAGGAGGTCTGGACGCCGGCCATCGTGAACCGCAAGGCGATGACCGGCACCGGGCAGTTGCCCAAGTTCGCCGACGATCTCTACAAGCTGGAAGGCGAGGATGCATTTCTGATTCCCACCGCCGAAGTGCCGGTGACGAATCTCTACCGCGAGCAGGTGCTCGATGCCGATGGCCTGCCCATTCGTCATTGCGCCTACACCCCGTGCTTCCGGCGCGAGGCCGGCAGCGCCGGCAAGGATGTGCGCGGCATGATCCGCCAGCATCAGTTCGACAAGGTGGAGCTGGTGCATCTGACCCGCCCCGAACGCGCCCTGGACGATCTGAAGGCGCTGACCGCGCACGCCGAGGCCGTGCTTCAGGCGCTGGAGCTGCCGTATCGCGTGGTCGAGCTGTGCGCGGGCGATCTCGGCTTTTCGGCCGAGAAGACTTACGATCTGGAAGTCTGGCTGCCGGGCCAGAAGGCCTACCGGGAAATCTCCTCCTGCTCGTCGTTCGGGCAGTTTCAGGGGCG
>CAYVBG010000183.1:0-3585 GCA_964449205.1 uncultured Zetaproteobacteria bacterium
TTTCTGAACCGCGATTTGAGCATGCTGGCGTTTCACCGCCGTGTGCTGGGCATGGCCGAAGATGAACGGGTGCCGTTGCTGGAACGATTGCGCTATTTGTGCATCAGCTCTTCGAATCTGGATGAGTTTTTCGAGGTGCGGGTGGCCACGCTCAAGCGGCGGGTGCGGGTGGGTTCGCCCCGGCGCGGCGCGGATGGATTGAGCGCGGGTGAAACCCTGGCGCGTATCCGCGAGCGCGCGCTGGCGCTGGTGCGGGATCAGTATGCGCTGCTGAACGATACGCTGCTGCCCGCGATGCGCGAGCAGGGCATCGCCTTCCTGCGCCGCTCGGAGTGGAACGACGAACAGGCGGCCTGGATTGCGCGCTTCTTTCGCCGCGAGCTTCTGCCGGTGTTGACGCCGATCGCGCTCGATCCCGCGCATCCGTTTCCCCGTTTGTTGAACAAGATTCTGAACTTTATCGTCGAGCTGGAGGGCGCGGATGCGTTCGGCCGCGAGATGCGCCATGCCATTGTGCAGGCGCCGCGATCCCTGCCGCGCATGATCCGCCTGCCGGCGGAGATTGGCGGGCACGATTTCGCCTATGTGTTCCTGTCCTCGATCATCCATGCCCATGTCGGGGAGCTGTTTCCCGGCATGACGGTGAAGGCCTGCCATCAGTTCCGCGTGACACGGGACAGCGAGCTGGATTTGCACGAGGAAGAAGCGGACGATTTGAAGGAGGCGGTGGCGGACGAGCTGCGCGAGCGGCGCTTCGGCGAGGCGGTGCGCCTGGAAGTGTCCACCCAGTGTCCGAAGGGGCTGGCGCGGTTTCTGCTGCGCGAGTTCGGGCTGGAGGAGGACGATCTCTATTGCGTGAACGGGCCGGTGAACCTCTACCGGATGGCGCGGGTGTGCGACGATGTCGAGCGCCCCGATCTGAAGCATCCGCCGTTCGTGCCCGGGCTGCCCGAGCGGCTCAGGCAGGATGCGCCGGACATGTTCGCGGTGATCCGCGAGGGCGATGTGCTGCTGCATCATCCGTTCCAGAGCTTCGATCCGGTGATGGAGCTGCTCAATCAGGCCGCCGCTGATCCCGATGTGCTGGCCATCAAGCAAACCCTGTATCGGGTGGTGCCGGAATCGCCGATTGTGGACGCGCTGGTGCGCGCCGCGCGGGCGAACAAGGAGGTCGTCGCGGTGATCGAGCTGCGTGCGCGCTTCAACGAAGAGGAGAATATCGCACTGGCCGACCGGCTCTCGGCGGCGGGCGTGCAGGTGGTGTATGGCGTGGTAGGCTACAAGACGCACTGCAAGATGATGCTCGTGGTGCGCCGCGAGCGGCGGCGGGTGCGGCGCTATGTGCACTTGGGCACGGGCAACTACCACACGGTCACCACCCGGCTCTACACGGATTTCGGGCTGTTGAGCTGCCATCCCGATCTCGGCGAGGATGTGCACAAAATCTTCCAGCAACTCACAGGCATGGGTCGGGTGTCACGCCTGCGGCTGATGTTGCAGGCGCCGTTTTCGCTGCATGCGGGGCTGATCGAGCGCATCCGGCTGGAGGAGGCGAACGCCCGCGCCGGCGGCAAGGGGCGCATCATCGCGAAGATGAACGGCCTGGAAGAGCCGGAGATCATTCGCGCGCTGTATCGCGCCTCGCAGGCGGGCGTGAAGATCGACCTGATCGTGCGCGGCATTTGCTGCCTGCGCCCCGGGGTGAAAGGGGTGTCGGAGAACATCCGCGTGCGCTCGGTGCTGGGGCGTTTTCTGGAGCACACGCGCGTGTTCTGGTTTTACAACGGCGGTGAGCCGGAGGTGCTGGGGGCCAGCGCGGACTGGATGATCCGCAACCTGTTGCGGCGGGTCGAGTCCTGCTTCCCGATTCTGGAGCCGAAACTGGCGCGGCAGGTCGCGCGACAGGGCCTGCGCCTGTATCTGCGCGACAATCAGGGCGCGTGGCGGCTGCGCGCCGATGGCGAATATATGCGTGTGCGCGCATCCTCCGGCAAGCGATTCAGCGCGCAGGAAGCGCTGCTCGAGGAAATGGCGATGGAATACGCGCCAACGGCACGCCCCTGAGCGCAGTGGCCCCGGCAGGCTACGGCTACTCCGGCGGCCAGTCCTCCAGCTTCAACTTCCGCCCCAGTGCGCGGCGGATGTAGTCGTCCAGCCGGAGGGCGGCCCAGCGTTCCAGCATCAGGTCGCCCTCGCCTTCGAGGCTCAGCGTGATGCGCTTGTCGCCGATCTTCGCGCGCACCGTGCGCACGCGGTCGCGTCGTTCCTTGTTCAGCGCGATGGCCAGCCGCAGCAGCGCGCTCAATCGCCAGATGCGTTGTTGATCGCGCTTGTCCAGCGCGGCGAACGCCGGCTGCGCCGGATCGGGTGCGGCTTTGCGATGGTGGCGCACGATCCACGCGAGCAGTTGCTTTTCACGCGCATCCAGCCCCAGCATCGGCGAGGCCTCGATCAGCCAGGCCGAGAGCCGCTGGTAGCCGTCGATGCGCACATACATGCCGATTTCATGCACCCACGCGGCGATTTCCAGCAGCAGCCGGTCGTCGCGCGAGAGGCCGTGCAGCGGTTCGAGCTGATCGAACAGTTCGCGGCTGAGCCGGGCGACGGTGCGGGCATGATCCTGATCCACATGGTATTTGTCCTTCAGACTCCAGGCCCAGGCCAGCAGGGTGCGGCGGCGGGATTGCCGCCGCAGTTCCGGGCTTTCGGCCATGTCGATCAGGATGCCTTCGAGCAGGCTGGCGTCCGGGAACAGGATTTCGTCGGCGCGGGCCAGCTTCATGATGTCGTGAAACACCATGGCGGCGGGCAGAATCACATCGGCGCGGTCGGGGCGAAGGCCCAGCTTGCGGATGCGTTCGTCCACCGGCGTCGCTTCCAGTCGGGTGATGAGTTTCTTGAGCGTGCGGCGATCGAGCCGTTTCGGGGATTCGGCGCCCAGCCATTGGCGGGCGAGTTCGCCGATGGCGGATGCGTTGCCGCCCGTGCCAAGGCAGAGGTCGGGCCTGCGCTCGCCGATTTGTTCGCGCAGCTTCTTGCGCATGCCGTCCAGGTATTCGCGCAGCATGGCGGTGAAGTCGGGCGCGTCGCGCAGCATTTCCAGAAGGCGCACCGTGCCGATGCGGAAGCTCTGCGAGGAAATCGCCTCGCCATCGTCGCAGAGGGTGATTTCCACGCTGCCGCCGCCGATGTCGATGGCCAGCGCGAACTTGCCTTCCAGCGGCGCATGGCGGGCGATGGAGCGGTGGATCAGGCGCGCCTCCTCCTCGCCGCTGATGATGTCGATGGCGATGCCGGTGCGGGATTCGATGCGGCGGATGAGGTCCCGGGCGTTGGCGGTCTCGCGCATCGCGCTGGTGGCGACGGCGCGGATACGGGTTGCCTGATGCTGGTCGATCAGCCGGCGGAAGTTGAGGAACGCCTGCTCGGCGCTGCGCATCGTGTCCTCGGTGAAGTGCGCGGTGGTGAAGGCGTCATGCCCCAGCCGCACCGGCTCGCGCAGGCGCGCGATCAGGCGGGGCTGGCCGCCTTCGATGCCGGCGATGCCGAGGCGCATCGCGTTCGAGCCGATGTCGATGGCGGCGA
>CAYVBG010000184.1:0-3547 GCA_964449205.1 uncultured Zetaproteobacteria bacterium
AACCAGGGCAGGCCGAGGGGCAAAATCAACGCGGCGGGCTTGCTCAACAGCCCCAAAACGCCGCCGCCCAGCGCCAGGGCGCCGCTTGCGGCCAGCAAGAAGCCAAGCGCGCCGCGACGCGCGTCCCCGGTCAGGGTGGGCGCAAGGAGTGCGGCCAGCAGGGCCGCGCCACAGGCGGCCAGTGCGAGCGTCATGGCCGTCACCGGGAGCGCACCATCAGGATTTCACAGCGCGCATCGGAGAGGTTGCGCCAGTTGTGCGGTTTGCGCGCGTCGTAATAGAGCGACTGGGTTTCGGACAGTTCATAGCTGCGCTCATCGTATTCCAGCACGGCTTCACCCTTGCGCATCCAGACGAACACATGCGGACTCTTGATGCCGTATTGGTTTTCATCGAAGCAGCCGCCCGGCTCCAGCTGCACCAGCATCGGCTCGAACCCGACCGGTTGCTGCATGGCCGTCAACGGCACGAAACGACCGCCCTGACCGAGCGGCACCGAGGGCCGGTCGTCCAGATCGAAGATCTCGATGTCGGCGGGGTTGCCGGAATCCAGAAAGAAGGCGGCGATGGCGATGCCCAGGCCGTCGGCCAGCTTTTCCAGCGTGGCCACCGAGGGCGAGGTCTGGCCGGCCTCCAGTTGCGACAGCGCCGCCGCGCTGATGCCGGCGGCCTCCGCCAGCGCGCGCTGGGACAAGCCTTGCCGCTCCCTGAGCAGGCGGATGGTGTCTCCAATGTTGGGCATGGGCCGGCATTGTTCGATATTTCTATCGAATGTCAATTATTTCAAACACTCGTTCGTACGTCACCCGCGCATGACCGCGCAACCCGAAAACAGGCAGGGCGGACATGCGCCCGCCCATCGCAAGCTGTTGATTTATTTGCCTGGTTTGGTGGCGCTTCAGGGACTCGAACCCCGGACACGCGGATTATGATTCCGCTGCTCTAACCAACTGAGCTAAAGCGCCTTGCGGACGCCGCATTGTAGTGACGGCCGCCACGGGGTCAATGGCAAATTGGCCGACAGGGCCGTCATGCCCCGCCCGATGCAAGACCCACACCCGACGCCCGTCACCCGCAGACCTCATACCAGCGATATGCATCCGCCACTCCTTCATGCAGCGCCATGCGCGCCCGCCAACCCATCGCATGCAGGCGCGACACATCCATCAGCTTGCGCGGCGTGCCATCGGGCTTTGATGCATCCCAAACAATCTCGCCCTCAAAACCAACCACCCCGCGCACCAGCTCCGCAAGATCGCGAATCGTCACATCCTCGCCCACGCCCACATTCACGATCCGCTCATCGCTGTAGTGCTGCATCAGGAACAGACACGCATCCGCCAGATCATCCACATGCAAAAACTCTCGCCTTGGGCTTCCGGTGCCCCACAGCACCACCTTCGGCTCCGCACCCGTGCGCCGAAAGCCGCCATTCACCCGCTCCAAGCCCAGCATCGCCAGCACATCACCCGGAATCCGGCCAAACCGCGCCTCATCCCGTGCGATACCCTCCATGTCTCCGGCACGCGCCAGCTTCGCCAGATGAAACTTCCGGATCAAGGCCGGAAGCACATGCGAGGTTTCCAGGTCGAAGTTGTCGTTCGGGCCATACAGGTTCGTCGGCATCAGGCTGATCGCATCGAAGCCATACTGCCGCCGAAAGGCTTGGCACATCTTGATGCCGGCAATCTTGGCCACCGCATACCACTCGTTCGTCGGCTCCAGCGGGCCGGTCAGCAGGTATTCTTCCTTCAGCGGCTGCGGGGCCAACTTCGGATAGATGCAGCTCGAACCCAGGAACACCAGCTTCTTCACGCCATGCCGCCAGGCCGCATCGATTACATTCGTTTGTATCTGGAGGTTGTCCCGAATGAAGTCGGCGGGATAGCTGTTGTTTGCATGAATGCCGCCTACCGTGCCTGCGGCCAGAAACACACAATCTGGCCGCTCTTCGGCAAAGAACGCATTCACCGCCGCCTGATCCCGCAAATCCAGTTCACGCGAGCTGCGCAGAACCAGATTGCGAAACCCTTCGGTCTCAAGCCGGCGCACGATGGCCGAGCCCACCAGCCCCCGGTGCCCGGCGACATGGATGATATCACTCCGCTTCACCATTCACTCCCTGTTTCCCCAAGATCCTTTTCGGTACCCGCATGCCGAACCCGCATCATTCACCATCATAAAAGTCTCGAAACCAATCCGCAAAACGCCGCAACCCGTCCTCCAGCGGCGTATCCGGCGCATAGCCGACATCGCGGCGCAAGTCCGCCACATCGGCCCATGTCGCGGTCACATCGCCGGGCTGCATCGGCAGCATCCGTTTTTCGGCCTTCCGCCCCAAGGCGCGCTCCAGTGTTTCGATGAAGTCCATCAACGCCACCGGCCGGTCATTGCCGATGTTGTAGATGCGCCACGGCGCACGGCTGGTGGCGGGATCGGGCCTGGAACCCAACCATGCCGGATCAGGCGCCGGAGGACGATCCAGCACCCGCAGCACGCCTTCGACGATATCGCCAATCCAGGTGAAATCGCGCTTCATGCGCCCATGGCCATACACATCGATCGGTCGCCCGGCCAGAATGGCGCGCGCAAACTTGAAATAGGCCATGTCCGGCCGGCCCCAGGGGCCGTAGACGGTGAAAAACCTCAGACCGGTGCACGGAATCCCGTACAAATGCGCATAGCTGTGCGCCATCAGCTCGTTCGCCTTCTTGGTGGCCGCATACAGCGAAACCGGATGATCCACCGAATCATGGACAGAAAACGGCATCGATTCATTCGCGCCATACACCGAGGAGGAAGATGCAAACACCAGATGCCGCACGCCGCCATGGCGGCAGCCCTCCAGCACGTTCAGAAACCCGACCAGATTGCTGTCCACATAGGCATGCGGATGATCCAGCGAATAGCGCACGCCCGCCTGCGCCGCCAGATGCACGACCCGCTCCGGCGCCACCTGCGCAAACAACCGCGCCATGCCCTCGCGATCGCCCACATCCATCTTCACGAAGCGAAACCCCGCGTTCCCTTCCAGCCGGCAGAGGCGCGCCTGCTTCAACACCACCTCGTAATAATCGTTCAGGTTATCGATGCCCACCACATGCTCGCCGCGCGCCAGCAGCGCCCGGCAGACATGAAAACCAATGAATCCGGCCGCACCGGTGACCAGGATCGTGCTCACGCTGGCTCCTTCACAAGCGCCACACACAAAATCCGGCTTGGGCCAATGCCTCACGATCGAAGGCCGATTTCACATCCACAAACGGCGCGCCCTGCACGCACATCCGCCCCAGCGCCTCCGGCGACAACCCCCTCAACGCATCATGCGCCACCGCCGCCACCACGGCATCCAACCGCTTCAGCCGATCAAGCCCCGCCAAATCGATGCCATACTCGGCCCGCGCCTCCTCAGGATCGGCCACCGGATCGTGCACCAAGACCTCCACCCCATAGCCCTCCAGCTCGCGAATCACATCAATCACCCGCGAGTTGCGCAGATCGGCGCAGTTCTCCTTGAACGTCAGCCCCAACACCGCCACCCGCGCGC
>CAYVBG010000185.1:0-3545 GCA_964449205.1 uncultured Zetaproteobacteria bacterium
GCAACGGGTCGGCGAGCGGGGGCGGGTGATTGGCGTGGACATGAACGACGAGATACTGGCGCTGGCCCGGAAATATCAACCGGAGATGGCGGAGAAACTCGGCGGCGATCGCGTGTGTTTCCTGAAAGGATACATTCAGGATCTGGCCCTGAATCTGGAGGAGACCGAAGCCTGGCTGGCCGAACACCCGGTGTACAACAGTCGCGATCTGGCCGCGCTCAAGGCGTTTCAGCAAGAACAAAAGCGGGAGCGGCCGCTGATTGCGGACGACAGCGTGACGCTGGTGGTGTCCAATTGTGTGTTGAACCTGGTGGACGAGGAGGAGAAGGGCAGGCTGATCGCCGAAATCTTCCGGGTGCTCAAACCCGGCGGACGGGTGGCGATTTCGGACATCGTGGCCGATGAGCCGGTTCCGCAGCATTTGAAGCGCGATCCGGAGCTGTGGAGCGGCTGCATATCCGGCGCGTTTCAGGAACATGCGTTTCTTCAGGCGTTTCTGGATGCCGGGTTCATGGGCGTGGCCATCGACAAATGGGACGAACGACCGTGGAAGGTGATCGACGGCATCGAGTTTCGCGCGGTGACCCTGACAGCCACGAAGCCGGAGTCAACCGAATGCCTGGATTATGGCCATGCGGTCATCTACAAGGGGCCGTTCTCCGAGGTGCATGACGATGATGGCCATGTCTATTACCGCGGCGAACGCATGGCTGTGTGCGAGCATACGTATCGCTTTTTGATGGAGGGGCCGTTTGCGGGCCTGTTCATCGGCATCGAGCCGCCCGAGGGCGCGAAGCCCGGCAAGTTCTGCGCGCCTGCCGGCGCCCGCCGGCCGGCGGCGATGACCAAGGGCGGCGCGCAGCGATCCGGCGACGGCGGCTGCTGTTGCTGATGGCCGATGGCAAGGAGGTCGGGAACGGGGCGTCTGTTTGACGCCCCGTTTTGGGTCATGGCCTGCAAGGTTATCGGCCTGTAAGGATTCACGCCGGGCGCGGACTCATCCATAGCCTTCGGGACGCCGCGGATGGCGTCATGGCGAGGCGATATGTCTGGATGAGAGGAGAGCGTTCATGAAGATTCAACCATTGCATCACCACGATTCGTCCGGCCGGCGAATGCCGCGGGTGTTTCTGGCGGGGGCGTTGGCCCTGTCGGCCACATCGATGGCCGCATGCAGCACCACCAGCGGCGTCACGGCCGCGCACGATCCCGCGCCGGTCGCGAAACCGGCCACACCGCTGCCGCATGTCGGTCTGTTTGCCTATACCCATGCCCATGCCGGCAATCCGAATCCGCCGGACCGCTGGGGCGGGCCGGTGACCGTGACGGCGAAACAGACGAAGGGCGCCACCCAGTGGGTGCTGCCGGGGCCGCGCGAGCTGGATCCGGCCGTGTTCGGCACGCCGGATCACCCGCTTGGCTGGGAACAGGCGCCGTTTCCGCTGATTGGCATTCCACCGAAACTCCGGCAATCGGAGAACGGGCATTACACCATCGTGGATCACGCCACGCCTTTCTCCAACTGGCGCGCCATTGGCGTGGGCGATGTGCGGATGACGATCACCGACATCACCGCCATCGACGGCGCGACGACGAAGGACAGGATTGATTTCGTGGCCGAGTTCGATGCGCCGGACAAGACGCATCATTACAAGGTGGTGGTGAAGAAACCGTTGCCGCACGGCTTCGGCTATCCGTTCTTCGGTGGCGTGGTGACCGATCACCTGATGCACGGCGGCACGGGCATCGGCACGCGCCTGATGCCGACCGAGTACATCTACGCCTCGTTCTGGGGCGTGGGCGATGTGTATGTGGATGGCCGCCTGACCAATCCGGGCCAGCTCGTGCATATGATGATCGGCGAAGGCGTGCGGGGCCGCGGCTGGAAGCTCGGGTTTGACAAGGACATCAAGGGCCAGGGCGTGGTGATGCATTTGATGGTGCCGCCCTACAAGGTCACGCCCAACGGGCCTGTGCCGGCGCCGATTCGCTCGGGCTATATTCCCTTCCCTGAAATCAAGAAGCGCATGATGAAGATGATGGCGAAGGTGAAGCAGCTGCCGCCCGAGCAACAGCAGGCAATCATGCCCAAACTGATGGCGGCCAGGGCGCTGATGGAGAAGACGAAGAAGCATGTGCAGCAGGCGATGGCCGAGGGCAAGATGTTCGGGCAGCCGTTCTTCCATGTGATGTTTGGCAACGTGAAGTATCGCGTGTCCCATCGTTGAGCGATGTTCCGGCGACGGGCCGGCCGTCGGGTTTCTTCCTCCTCCCATCCCGCGCCCGGCGGCCGGTCTGTTGGTTGACAGCATATTAGGGGGGGTATCCGATCCGTGCAAGGAGAACGACGATGAAGAAAACCATGTGGCTTCTGATATTGGCCTCGACGGCAGGTGTTTCCGCCCGGGCGCATGAATCGGGCGCGGCGAAGGCAACAGCGGCGGCCGTGATGATCGAGGAGGATATCGAATATCAGCCCGAGGTGTTGACCGTCCATGCGGGGCAGCCCATTCGGGTGGAGAATCACGATCCATTCGAACACAAGTCGCGTATCACGCGCCTGAACGACGATGGCGTATTGGGAGCCATGGCCGTGGCGGGGCATGTGGACAAGCCGGGGCGGGGGTTCACATTCACATTGAAACAACCGGGAACATATGAAATCCGATGCCTGCTGCACGATGGCATGGCGGCCGTGATTCGGGTCGTGCCGTAGTCGCGTTTCCGGGGAATGCCCCCGTTCCGGATATGGCTGTTTGGGCGCGCATGCGGCAGAATGTCGCCCATGACGGGGAACCCATGCGTGAGCGGGGCGGTGCGCCTGATGTGGGCGGTGGTTGTGGCCGGATGCGGGCTGGCATTCGCGCCGCCGGTCGTGGCCGCGGGGGCGGATGACGGTCTGTTTCCGGGGGTTCGGGTGGATGCCGGCGGCAGCCTGCGCATGCGTTATGAATGGAAGCAAGGGTTTGCGCTGGGCAAGGCCGGCGCGGTCGATCCACAGGATTACCTGCTCTCGCAGTTGCGCGTGCATACGGATATTCGCAAGGGCGATCGCTGGCGGCTGTGGATCGAGGGGCAGGACGCGCGGCTGCACTCGGCGTTCTTGCGCAACACGGTGAACACCACGCGCGCGCCCAACATCTTCGTCGATCGTCTGGATTTGCATCGCGGTTGGCTTCAGCTCGGTTGGCGGGTCGGCGGTGGCGGACACCTGCGGGCCGGCCGGCAGAAGTTCAATCTCGGCCGCCTGCGCATGATTTCATCGTTGGAATGGGTGAACACCGCGCGGGTGTGGGATGGCGTGCGTTTGACCCAGTCGCTGGGGGTGAAGGCGCGCCGGCTCGATGTGTTTGCCTCACGGCTGGTTGCCGTGCGGCCGCGCGCGTTCAACACCCATGCCCGCACCGGCAACCGCCTGATGGACAGCCAGTTTCACGGCCTGTATCTGACCGATGCCGCCACCATCCCCGGCGTGACGATGGAGGGATATGGAAAGACATGCAGGACATCGAGTTCACCATCGAGAACGGCCGCCTCTACATCCT
>CAYVBG010000186.1:0-3493 GCA_964449205.1 uncultured Zetaproteobacteria bacterium
GTTTGTACCCCGATGGCCTGACCGCGGCCAATATCCGCAACGCCATCGCCGAGTTCGAGCGTTCCCTTGTGACCACGGGCGGGCGTTTCGACCGCTGGCTGGCCGGCGACGAGGATGCCATCAACGAGCAGGAGCGGCGCGGCTATGCCCTGTTTCGCGCCTACGGGTGCGTCGCCTGCCATCAGGGGCGCAATGTGGGCGGCAACCTGTTCCAGAAATTGGGCGTGATGCGCGATTATTTCGCCGATCATCCGGCGGCCGGCGCGGCCGCAAACGGGCGCTTCAATGTCACGCACCGCAAGGAGGACATGCACCGATTCAAGGTGCCGTCCCTGCGCCTGACCGTGAGCACCCCGCCGTGGCTGCACGATGGCAGCCAATCCTCGCTGGCGGACGTCATTCGCCTGATGGGGCGCTACCAGCTCGGGCGCTGCATCCCCGACCGCGACGTGCGCGACATCATCGCCTTTCTCTACACCCTGCCCGGCCAATACCGGGGGCGCTCGCTGGAGCCGAACGACCGGCGCTGGATGAACTTTCCGCCCGCCCGCCAGCCCTGCGACGCCCCAAGCGCCCTTCCATGAAACCGCGCACCCTGGCGCTGCACGCCGCGGCGCTCGTCGCACTGGCCCTGTTCGCCGCATGGAACTTCCTGCGCATCCCTCCGGATGACAGCCCGCGCCATGTGCGCGTTCATGCCCTGATCGACCGTATCCTTCTCGACGATTCCCAAAGCGAGCAGGCCATGCTCCTGCTGCGCACGGGCATGGCGGCGCAATACGACGACCTGACCGACGACATCCGCGACCTGGAGCGGGCGCTGCAAGCGTTGCAGCGTGAACTCGCCGATGCGCCATCCGTCGCCGGCGCACTCCGGAGCCTGGCCGCGTCCGTCGCCCTCCAGGGCGATGCCGCCGAGGATTTCAAGTCGGCCATCGGCGTGGCGCGGGTCTCATCACTGTATCTTCCCCGCCTGGCCGATCAACTGGCGCGTGCGCATCCCCGCCGCGCGCTGCTCATCAACCAATATGCCCGGGACATGCTGGCCTGGCTGCAAACGCCCGACGACGATGCACTGCTCGCGCGCCTGCGCCGCGAGGAGCTCCGGCTCCGGCAGGCGCGCCTGAACGATTTGACCCTGCATGGCGCCATCATCCGCCGGCATGCCACGCAGGCCGACCAGGCGATGAACGCCGCCATGAACTGTGGCACACCAGCCAACGTCCGCGCGGTGAACCTCGCCTACGACAGGCTGCACGACCGCGTCATGCAACAACGCGCCACGGTGCTCAGTCGCGTCCAGCACCTGGCCGCGCTGCTGATCCTGTGGCTGGGCGCATTGTTGTTCGCCCTGGCGCAGGGCCAGCGCCACCTGATGGCCGCCAATGCCAAACTGCATGGCATTCACGAGCGTCTTCGCCGCAACCTTCGCTTGCGGGAGCAGGCCGAGCAGCGTCTGTCACGCATGTTCCAGGAGTCCCCGGCCGCCATCGCCATGCTGGATGAAAACGGACGCATGATGCAGGCCAATCCGGCCGCGTTGCGCATGTTTGCCATCGCCGACGAAGAGCGCCTGCGGGGCAGGAGTCTGGCCGACCTGTCGCCGGACATGCAGCCGGACGGACGCGCATCCGACGAAGCGGCCCGTGAATGGACAGAGCAAGCCGTGCAACAGGGGGGCGCAGCCTTTCATTGGTTCTTTCGCCGCGCGAGCGGCCCATCCGCATTTCCGTGCCATGTGCGCCTGAGCGTCATCCGCATGGACGACGAAACGTGGATACAGGCGGCCATCACCGACTTGAGCGAGGTGGAAGAAGCCCGCGAGGAGGTCATGATTCTGGCCGCCGCCCTGGCCAACATGGGCGAAGCCGTGATGATCACCGACAGCGAGGCCCGCATCGAATATGTTAACCCGGCCTTCGAGCGCCTCACCGGCTTCAGTCCGGCCGAGGCCGTGGGCCGGTTCGCCAGCATGCTGCGGGGCGACGCGCACAGCGATGATTTCTACCGCGGAATTTGCGATGAACTGGCCTCCGGCCGCTCCTGGTCGGGCGAAATCGTCATCCGCCGCAAGGACGGCGCCGACATCGCCACCTTCCGAACCATCACCCCCGTGCCCGGCCGCCCCGACCACCAAGTCACCGTGATGCGCGACATCACCCGCGAACGCGAAGAGCAGCAACGTCGCGAACACGCCCAAAGGCTGGAAAGCCTCGGCGTCATGGCCGGCGGCATCGCGCATGATTTCAACAACCTGCTGGCCGCGATCATGGGCAACGCCTCGCTGTGCCGCATGAAACTGGGCGACCATCCCGCAACCGCGCATCTCGAACGCATCGAACAGGCAAGCCAGAGCGCCTCGGAGCTCTGCCGCCAGATGCTCGATTACGCCGGCAAGGGATCGCTGGAGCGCAAGCCTGTCAATCTTTCGCAGATGGTGCGCGAAGTGCTGGAAATGATTCGTGTGTCCATCGGCAAGCAGATCGAGCTTCGCCTCGATCTCGCGCCGGACATGCCGCCCGTCATGGGCGATCCCGGCCAGTTGAAACAGGTGCTGATCAATCTGGTCATCAATGCCTCCGAGGCCATCGGCGACCGTCGCGGACGCATCACCATCGCCACCTGCGTCTCCGATGCCGCCGCACGCGACATGCTCGCCGGCCAGGCATGCATGCTGCCCGAACCCGAGGCTGCGGCGCGCCTGACCGATCCCGAAGCCACGCTGGCACTGCTGCGGGTCGAGGATACGGGTTGCGGCATGAGCGCGGAGGTGCAACGGCGCTTGTTCGACCCGTTCTTCACCACCAAGTTCACGGGCAGGGGGCTGGGCATGAGCGCGGTGCTGGGCATTGTTCGCGGACACGCGGGCGGCATCTGCGTGCGCTCCGAGCCGGGACGCGGAAGCAGTTTCACCATCGCGCTGCCCGCCGCGCCAGAGGCGCAGGACGATGAAGCCGCCGCGCGCGGTCAAGTCGGTGCGTCTGCTCCATCGTTCGAGAACCGCACCGTACTGGTGGTGGACGACGAGGACGTGGTGCGCGAAGTAGCCTCGGAAATACTGCGATCCCACGGCATGCGAACGCTGGAGGCGAGAAACGGCCGCGAAGCCGTGGACATGTATCAACGCCATCACGTGGATCTTGTGCTGCTGGACATGACCATGCCCGACATGGACGGTCGCGCCTGCGCCGAGGCGCTGAAGAAACTGGATGCGCAAGCCCGCATCGTCATCGCCAGCGGCTACAGCGAAACCTCCGTTGCCGGCAGGTTCCCGGACATGAACATTGCGGGCATCATCAAGAAACCATGGCGCCCGGAAGCGCTGATCGATCTGCTGGCCCGTGCCCTCGATGCATAAACGGTGCCACAGCGGGCCTTGGCCCGCCCGTGTCATGGCGCCGGAACAACCAGGGAGAAATGGTTGGCGCGGGCGGGATTGAACCGCCGACCCCCACCGTGTCAAGGTGGTGCTCTCCCACTGAGCTACGCGCCA
>CAYVBG010000187.1:0-3474 GCA_964449205.1 uncultured Zetaproteobacteria bacterium
GACGGCAATCGCTGGGTGCTGGTCAAACATCTGAAGGAATCAACGGGAGTCATGCTGATGCCGCGCGCGAAAAATTGAGGCCGATGCGTGAGATAATCTCGAAACGACCGATTTAGGGCATGTGTCAGGGATTTGCGTATTGAGAAAGCCGTAATCTCTGCCATGCAACCTTGACCGCGCCATACACGCGCACCGCCGCCCACATCATCCGTGCCCGCCACGGGCGCACGCCGCAGGCCAGCATTGCCGCCCGGAACGCGGCGTCCGCGCCTGCGCGGCTCTCGGTTGAAGCGAGCTGCGAGAGCAGCCAGTCGTGCAGCACGGCGGCAGGCATCGCGCGCCCGGTCGGCGAGACCAGCCATGCGACCGCCAGCGGCGCGGATGTGCCGTCGGTGACATACCCGGCGGGCACGGTGCGCCCGGCGATGATGAGCGGTTCGACCAGTTCCCATTGCGCCCTGCGCCACCAACGCGATGGCGGAATGTGCCGGACAACCAAGCGAGGGTGCGCCATCACAGCGCCACCTTGTTGACCGCCGCCACAGTTGTTGCGGCTCGCACGGCGGCCTTGGCGGCCTGAAGCCGAGCGAACAGCGCCGCCTTGTGATCCGCCAGCGCCGCTGCCAGCCCTTGCAGCCACGCAACATCGGGCACGGAGTGGGGCTGATTATTTGCATCAACCCACGCGAATCCGGCAGGCAACGTCCATCCGTTGGCGACAGCGGTCAGAACTTTGGCCAGCTCCAATTGCGAGTGGTCGTCGGACTCGAACATCGCACCTTGGTATGAAACACCGGCTTCCAACGCCGCCTGATAATCGGCGGCCAGTTGCGCGAGTTTCCTGTCTTTTGCATCGGACAGGTTAAGCGCTGCAATATCCAGTGATTTTTCTGCTGCGGTGATTTCGGCGTCGGATCGACCGTCGACCGTCAAATCACCATCACGAAAAACATATGTGCCAGTCTCCGGATCAACTCCCAACGCCAGCAATACATCCCGGACTCTGTTCGGATTCACGAGCTTCATTGCATCCTCTCCATGATTAATTGCGTAATGGTCTCCAAGAATATGGATCCGTTTGCAGTAGACCCTGCATAGAACTGAGCCGAAAATGTATCGCCAGGCGCCAAATCAACGATGGTCATGGCTGTGCCAAGGCCACCGTACGCGGCAATACCAGTGCAGAATGTGTATCGCATATTTGCTCGAGTTCCGACCGTCGAAAACAACAGCCTCGCTTGGCTTGATGTCGCCAAGCCGGTCTGATTGTAGTCGGATGGCAAAAAAGCAACCCTGTACCTCCCGCCTTTGACGCATGTGAAGACTCCCCCTGCCAAGGTAAAATTCCCTGACGAAATCAGCTGCTGGAATGTGGTCACATCGTAAAAAACGCCGGCAGTTGGAGGATAAAATGCAGCCGACAAATTGCACAGATCGAACTCGCCGAGCCGGCCAATCAGCGCATTGATTGCGTCGCGCAGCTGCGTGAGCTTGGTGTGGTCGGGCGTCAGCCCGCCGGCCACAATGGCGTTGCGCAGTTCCTCGGTGATTTGGTGGAACCAATACGGCCCCGGCTGGGTCGGCATCTGGCCAGTGGCCGGATCGCCGGCGGTCGGGTACCCGCTCGATGGCGTGGCCGGCGGCGCCGGCGGGCTGGCCGCCGCACCCTTGTCAAACACTCTGTCCATTGTCGAACCTCCTCATCGAATTACGCATAGGCGAAAAGCACCGTCGTGTGCGCCGGCGCGTCTTCGCGGATTTCGCATTCGAGCAGTGCCGATCCCCAGCTTGCGAGCGGATCGTCCGCGCCCATCGTCACATCGGCGGCGCGCACGCCGCCTGCCGCCGGCGCATTGATGCGCCACACGAACGCCCACGCCGCGTCGGCTGCGAGCGCCGTTGCATCCATCGTCACATCGAATGGGCGGAACTCGTCGATCGTCACCGCATAGCCGAGCGATGCCGCCAACCGCACGAAATAATCCCGGCTCTGGCCGCCGCGCTCGGCCAGCCGTCCGGCCAGCGCCGCGCGCCGCTCCGCCGTGGTCTGCGCCTGGCCGGCCATGCAGGGCGAGGGCAGCGCGGCCACGCGCTCCCAGTCCGGCAGCATCTCCCATGCGGTGCGCGGATGGGCCTCGCGCACGAGATCGTCGCCGCGCGCGTCCACGCGCGCCAGCTCCGCGCCGAGGGCATCCATGAGCCGGGCCAGCGTGCTGTCCGGATCGTGCGGCCACGCCGCGCCCCGCGGCAGTAGCGTCAGCAGTTGCTCGCGGTAGTCGGCGGCGGTCATTGCCATGTGATGACTCCCGGCACGGCCAGTTCGCCCGCGCCATGCGTCACATCGGCGGCTGGCGCGATGAGCGTGTGATCGGTTTCACCGGCCGCAATACTGATAGCCTCGTCGATGTGGCTCTTCAGGATCGTGCCGCCCGGCACGGCCTCGCGCCGCAGCAGATCCGCGATTTCGGCCTGCACGGCCGCCTGCACGGAAGGATCGTTCGGCGTGAGCCGGATGGTCAGATTCAGAGGCACGGCCACCGGCGCGACAACCGTGACCGCTGCCGTCACCGGCCGCAGCGCATCGATGTGCGCGGCCACCGCGTTCACCAGCGTTTGCGACGGGATCGGCCCGGCCGGATCGTTGTCTGCCACGAACCGGACAGTGACCGTGCCAGCCCCCAGCTCCTGCGGATACACCCACGCACGCGTGACGCCGGGCACTTCGAGCGCCCACTGCACATAGTCGTTTACATTGCCGCCATGCGGCGCTTCGCGGATACGCGCCAGCAGCCGCGCGCGCAGATCGGCGTCGGCCTCGGCATCCGCGCCGCCGGCGATGCCGGGCGCATCCACCGCAGCCTGACCCTGCACACCGGCCACCGGCGCGGTGAGCGCCAGTTGTGTGCCTGCGGCCGCATTGCCGGCCACACCCGGCAGACTGGCTGTGACGCTCACGCTGGCTGTGCCGCCGGCAATGGTCGCGGCCACATCCGTCGTGTATTCCGCACCGTCCGCCCGGGCGAGCGTAGTTCCGGCCGGGATCGTCGCGCCATCCACGCCGGTGAATGTCACTGTGCCCGCAGCCGGCGTGGCAGGCTTGCGGGATACGCCCCAAATCGAGGCCCAACGCTCCAGATGCGCGGTCTCGGCCGTATCCGGCATCAGTTGTTTGGCCAGCCAGTCCAGATGCCCGTGCAGGCCATGCGCGGCTGCGGCCTGCGCGCGAGCCAGAGCCGCCAGCAGCGAACGGCGCAAGCGCGCATCCGCACCCGGCAGGCGCGATTCGATGTCGGCCGCGATGCGGTCGATCAGGGTCTGGATGCCGGGCCTGTCAAACGGCATGCAACTCTCCCTTCCACGCGGCATTGAACCGGACGGTCTCGCCGCCCGGGCGCGTGATTGTGATCGTCAGCGCGAGCCTGCCCGGCGCATCCCAGGCCGCGGCCACATCCACCGCGCGGGCCACGCCGTCGT
>CAYVBG010000188.1:0-3467 GCA_964449205.1 uncultured Zetaproteobacteria bacterium
GCTGTCGTTCATGTGGACATGGACGCCTTCTTCGCCTCGGTGGAAGAACTCGACCATCCCGGATTGCGGGGGCGGCCGGTGTTGGTGGGCGGTCGCGCCGATGCGCGCGGGGTGGTCGCCGCCGCCAACTACGCGGCCCGCCGTTTCGGCATCCGCAGCGCCATGCCGATGCGCACGGCCCTGCGCCAGTGTCCGGACGCCATCGTGCTGCCGCCGCGACCGGAGCGCTACCGTGAGGTATCCGCGCGCATCCACGCCATACTGGCCCGCTTCACGCCTGTCATCGAACCGGTGTCACTGGATGAAGCATACCTGGATGTCACGGCCAGCACCGCCCTGCTCGGATCGCCCGAGGATATGGGCCGCCACATCAAGCGCGACATCCGTGCGGAAACCGGGCTCGTCGCTTCCGTCGGTGTTGGCCCCAACAAGCTGGTGGCCAAGATTGCCAGCGACATGGACAAGCCCGATGGCTTCGTCGTCGCGCCCGCCAACCTCGCCGCATTCCTCGATCCGCTCCCGCTTGCCCGCCTGCCGGGATTGGGGCAGGCGACACAGCGAACGCTCCACCGCCTGAACATCCGCTCGGTGCGCGACGTGCGCCTTGCGCCCAACGCCTTGCTGGAGCAGGCCTTGGGCGCCCATGCAGCCCGGCGCATCCGGGCGCTGGCGCGGGGCGAGGACCACCGGCCCGTGGCCCCGAACCGCATGGTGAAATCCATTTCCCATGAGCAAACGTTTCCCGCCGATACCGCGGATGAACGCATCCTGCGTGCGTCGTTGCTGAACGCCACCGAGCAGGTCGCGCATCGCCTGCGACAGCACAAGCGCCTGGCCGCCGTGGTTGCCATCAAGCTGCGGCACGCCGATTTCTCGACCCTGTCCCGTCAGGCCAGGCTTCCCGCGCCCACGGATACCACCGATGCACTGTGGCGCGTCGCCCGTCGTTTGTTCCGCCGGCACTGGGATGGCCAACCGCTGCGCCTGATTGGCGCCGGCGTGACGGGGCTGACGCCTGCCGCCGCGCGCCAACCGGAACTGTTCGCAACGTCACGCCGCTCTTGCAGACTGGATGCCGCCTCCGACGCCGTGCGCGAACGATTCGGCGCGAATGCGCTACGCCGCGCCGCCGCGCTCCAGCAACGTCATCAGGGCTGACTCGTCCAGCACCGGCACGCCCAGCGCCCGCGCCTTCTCCGCTTTCGAGCCCGGCTTCTCGCCCGCAATCACCGCCGTGGTCTTGCCCGACACACTGGAACTCACACGCGCGCCCAAAGCCTCCAGCCGCGCCTTGGCCTCATCGCGCGTCATGCCGGACAGCGTGCCTGTCAACACATAAACCTGTCCCTTCAGCGGCCCGTCCATCTCCTCGCCGCGCGGCTGTTCCGGCCAGCGGATACCGGCGCCCAACAGTCCCGCAATCACTTCGCGATTGTGCGGCTCGGCAAAAAAGTCATGGACATGGCGCGCCACCACCGGCCCCACGTCCGGCGTTTCCTGCAGGCAGGATTCATTCGCCCCCATCAGGGACTCCAGCGATCCAAACCGCCGCGCGAGCGCCGCCGCCGTCGCCTCGCCCACCTCACGAATCCCCAGCGCATAGACAAAACGCGCCAGCGTCGTCCGTTTGCTGGCTTCGATCGCGGCGAGCAGGTTGTCAGCGGATTTTTCGCCCATGCGTTCCAGCCCCAGCAATGCCTCGCGTGACAGCCGGTACAGATCGGCCGGGGTGCGCACCATGTCCCGATCCACCAGCTGCTCCACCAGCTTGTCGCCCAGCCCCTCGATATCCATCGCCTTGCGCGACGCGAAATGTTTGATGGTTTCCTTGCGCTGCGCGGGACAGAACAAACCGGCGCCGCAACGTGCAACAGCCTCCCCTTCCGGTCGGACGACCGTCGAGCCGCACACCGGGCAGCGCGCGGGCAAGCGCACCCGTCTGGCGCCCGGCGAGCGCCGCTCCCTCACCACGCGCACCACCTCGGGAATCACATCTCCCGCCCGGCGCACGACCACGGCATCGCCGATACGCACATCCTTGCGCTCGATTTCATCCATGTTGTGCAGGGTGGCGTTGCTCACGGTAACACCGCCGACAAACACCGGCGCGAGCCTGGCCACCGGGGTCAACGCCCCGGTGCGCCCGACCTGCCAGTCCACATCCAGCACAGTGGTGATGGCCTCCTCGGCCGGAAACTTGCGCGCAATCGCCCAGCGCGGCGCACGAGCCACGAAGCCCAGACGCTGCTGAAACTCCAGCCGGTCCACCTTGAACACCACACCGTCGATGTCGAAATCCAGCGACTCGCGCCGCTCCCGCATGCGCCGGTAACAGGCATGACATTCCTCCACCCCCCGACACCGCTCCATGCCGGGCGGAATCGGCAATCCCCAGTCCCGCAGCACATGCATGTTGGCGACATGGGTATCGCGCATCGGATGGCCCACGACCTCCCCCAGACCATAGGCGAAGAACGTGAGCGGACGAATCGCCGTCACCGCCGGGTCCAGTTGCCGCAAACTGCCGGCCGCGGCGTTCCGGGGGTTGGCAAACGGCTTCTCACCCTGCGCCTCGCGCCGGCTGTTCAAAGCCGCAAACCCTGCCTTGGGCATCACCACTTCGCCGCGCACCTCCAGCACATCGGGCCAACCCTCGCCCATCAGCCGCAGCGGAACAGCGCGAATCGTGCGCACGTTCGCCGTCACATCCTCGCCCGTGCGGCCATCGCCGCGTGTCGCGGCCTGCACGAGGCGTCCGCGTTCATACCGCAGACTCACCGCCAGCCCGTCGAACTTCGGTTCGGCCGAATAAACCACCATATCCACGCCCAAACGTTCGCGCACCCGGCGGTCAAATGCTTCCATCTCCTCGTCCGAGAACGCATTCTCCAGCGACAACATCGGCACGCGATGACGCACCTCGGCGAACGCGCCGGATGGCGGCGCGCCCACCCGTTGCGTGGGTGAATCCGGTTCAATGAGTTCCGGGTATTCCGCCTCGAGCCGCTGCAACTCCCGAAACAACGCATCATATTCGGCATCCGGAATCTCCGGATCGTCCAGCACATAATACCGGTGGTTGTGATACGCGATCAGACGGCGCAACTCCCCGATGCGCGCCCGGGCCTCCTCCCTGTTCAGCGTCACCCCCCCGTGGATGCAGCCGCAGCCTGTTCCCTTGGTTTCTCGATCAGCAAGGCCTGAAGCGTCTGCATCACATCCGGTTCCATCCATTCCACCGCGCCGATCAGGTGATAACGCACCTTGCCTGTCCGGTCGATGATGAATGTTTCGGGATAGCGCCAGACCCCATAGCGGTGCGACACGGCCGCGTCGGCGTCGTGCAGCACCAAAAACGGCAGGCCGTATTCGCGCACGAAGCTCTTCAGGTCTTAGATTGGTAGAGCACACGTCTGAACTTTTTGCGCTTATTCTGATTACGGATGTCGTCTGTCTGGTGTAAGAAA
>CAYVBG010000189.1:0-3432 GCA_964449205.1 uncultured Zetaproteobacteria bacterium
CCATGCACGCACCATATTTCTTCTTGAGCTGATCGGCTTCGCGGGCGCTGGTGCGCAACCCCACCACCAGATCGTTGGTCAGGTGGTCGCCGCCAATCGGAATCACTGCCGTATGGCGAATCGCCCCGTCGAGAAACACGGCGATGTCGGTGGTGCCGCCGCCGATATCCACCAGCGCCACGCCAATGTCCTTTTCGTCCGCCGCCAGCACCGCCTCGCTGGAGGCCACCTGCTCCAGCACCATGTCCGCCACATCCAGGCCACAACGGTTGCAGCATTTGATGATGTTCTGCGCCGAGGAAACCGCGCCGGTCACGATGTGCACCTTGGCCTCCAGCCGCACACCGCTCATGCCCACCGGCTCGCGAATGCCGTCCTGTCCGTCAATGATGAACTCCTGCGGCAGAATATGCAGAATCTTCTGATCGGCCGGAATATTCATCGCGCTGGCCGCGTCGATCACCCGATCCACGTCCTCCGGCGTCACCTCGCCGCCCTTGATGGCCACCACGCCATGGCTGTTGTAGCCGCGAATGTGGCTTCCGGCGATGCCGGTGAACACGGACTTGATCTCCACGCCAGCCATCAGCTCCGCTTCCTCCACCGCCAGCCGGATGGATTCCACGGTGCTTTCGATGTTCACCACCACGCCCTTGCGCAATCCGCGCGACGGATGCGTGCCGATGCCCACCACATCGAGCTTGCCATCCGGGCCGGCTTCGGCCACCACGCAGGCGATCTTGCTGGTGCCAATGTCCAGCCCCACGAGAATCTGTTCATGCCTGGCCATCAGACCACCCCTCCAATCCTGGATTTCCGGATGAACCACCGATCCGGCAGGCGCGCGTCCACCCGCCAGAGTCCCTTGCGCCAGCGTTTCCTGTGCAACAGTTCCGCCATGCGCCGCACGCGCCTTGCGCCCTCGTCACCGCCGGGCAGCAGCCATGCCTCGCCACGCGCGAAGTTCAGCCGCCAGCCGCCAGCCTCCGCGATCACCTCGCTCAAACGCCGCCACCGGCGCGAATCGGCCCGGCGCACGGCGCGCATCAGGGCCAGCGCCTCGGGCAACCTGTCGGACGGCGCGCGCAACAGCGGCAGATCCAGCGCTTCGCCACGACGCATCCGCCGATACGGTGCGCCATGCGCATCCACCAGCATCACGCCCCGCGGGCCGCGCCACAGCGCCACCGGCTTGCGCATCACCGCGCGAATCTCCAGTTGGTCGGGCAATCGCCGCGTGACATCCAGATCCGCGAGATCCGGCAGATCCGCCAGCAATCGTCGCCGCAGCCGCCCCGGCCACGCCCGCCACAAATCCAGCGGCTCCATCCGCGCCAGGGCATCGTCCATCGCCGCCTCCACCGGACCCGAAGCGCCGCGAATCGTCCATGTCCGCACAGTCAACAGCCCGTTGAGCCACCAGCCTCCCGCCGCCAGGGCGCTCAATACCATCATGCCCGCCAGGGCGCGCGCCGTCGCGCGCAACACCCGCCGGAATCCTTCCGGGCGCCCCTTGGGCCTTCGTCTGCGATTGGTTCGCGCCATCATGTGCGGCCTCCGGCATCCAGCGCCGCAATCTCCAGCAACCGCAGACACAGGTCGGGAAAACACATGCCAGCCGCCTCCGCCGCCTTCGGCAGCAGGCTGGTTTCCGTCATGCCCGGCACCGTGTTGATTTCCAATATCACAGGTTCGCCGCCATCGGGCACAATCATGTCCACCCTGGGCGCGCCGCGGCATTCGGCGATGCGCACGGCTGCTTCCGCCCGCGCCATGCACTGCCGCAGACTCTCGGCCGGCAGCCGGGCGGGACAAAAGTATTCGGTCGCCCCGGTCGTGTACTTGGCATGAAAGTCATACACCCCGGATTTCGGCGACACCTCCACCGGTGGCAGCGCCTCGCCATCCAGCACCGACACAGCCACCTCCACCCCCGCCACCGGCATCTCGGCCATCCACCCGTCGGCGTCCCCCAACGCCAGCGACTGCCAATCGTCCGCGTCCCGCAGCAGGTGCAGTCCCACACTCGATCCCTCGGCCACGGGCTTGAGCACCACCGGATAGCGCACCGGCCCGTTTTCGCCCAACGGAATCTCCACCGGCGTCCTCAATCCCGCCTGCGCCAGCACGGCCTTGCACAACCGCTTGTGCATGCACAGTGCCGAAGCCAGCACGCCGGAACCGGTGTAGGGAATACGCATGATTTCCAGCAGGCCCTGCACCGATCCGTCCTCGCCCCATTGCCCGTGCAGGGCAATGAAGGCCGCGTCCATGTCAGCCTCGCAAATCCGATCCACCCACGTCTCGCGCAAATCCAGCCCGAAGGCATCCACGCCCCGCGCCCGCAACGCTTCCAGCACGGCCCGGCCGGAACGCAGCGAAATCTCGCGCTCGCTGGACACGCCGCCCATCAACACACCCACGCGCCCCGTCCCGCTCATCCATCCGCCTCCAGAATCCGGACTTCCGGCTCCAGCCGCACGCCAAAGCGCGCCTCCACCTCGCATTGCGCCCGCGCAATCAACTCGCGCACATCGCGACTGGTCGCGCCGCCCTCGTTGACGATGAAGTTCGCATGGATATCCGAGATGCGCGCCCCGCCAACGCGCAGCCCCTTCAGCCCCGCCGCCTCGATCAACCGCGCGGCGAAATCGCCTTCGGGGTTCTTGAACACCGAGCCGCAGTTCGGTTGCGCCAGCGGCTGCGTTTCGCCCCGACGCCGACGCATCTCGCGCATCCGCCGGCGGATCGCCTCCGGCGCATCGACGGCCAGCCCAAACCTCGCCGCCAACACCAGCGCGCCGCGGGGCAAGCGGGCGCGGCGATAACCCATGTCCAATTCCGCCGCATCGAGCCGCCGCATCCCGCCGCCCGGCAGCACCACATCCACCCATTGCAGAGTGTCCGCCACGGCCTGGCCAAACGCGCCGGCATTCATCGCCACCCCGCCGCCGACATCTCCCGGCACCGTGGCCATGAACTCCACACCCGCCAGCCCCGCCTCCGCCGCGGCGCGGGCCAGCCGGCCCATGCGCACGCCCGCGCCTGCCTCGATTCGCCGGCCATCGACGCGCAGATCCGCCAAGCCGCTCATGTCCACCACCAGTCCCGGAAACCCTTCGTCCGGCGGCAACAGGTTGCTGCCCCGGCCCAAAGGCAACACCGGCACACCCTCGGGCAGTCGGCGCATCACCTCCACCACGGCCCGCCGATGAGCCGGTCGGAAAAACCAGCGCGCCGGCCCGCCCACGCCCAGCGTCACATGCCGCGCCAGCGGCTCATTCTCGCGCCACTCCCCCGTCGCCCCGGCCAGTGCGGCCATCCGCTCATGCCAGCGGCTCATGATTCATCTCCCGCCAACGCGCGCAGCTCCGCCGCCAACGCGCCGATGGAGCCGGCGCCCAACAGCACCACCACGCGCCCGGAGGCCAG
>CAYVBG010000190.1:0-3406 GCA_964449205.1 uncultured Zetaproteobacteria bacterium
AATCGCACGCTCTATGTCTTGATGGGCCGCCTGCCGCGGCGTTTCGTGTATATCCTTGGCAAGTTTCTCGGCATGTCGGCATTGATCGCTGTGGCGGTTGCAGGCATGTATGCCTCACTGGCCGTGCTGGTGAACGTGTTCGGAGGGGTGGCGTGGAGTTCATCGATCGCGGCGTTCATGGGGACGATTGTCGAGGTCATGGTGGTTGTGGCCTTGGCTCTGGTGATGGCGCAAGGTTCGAGCTTCTTTCTTGCCATGGTGATGACAGTGGCCTTGGATGTCGCTGGGCGGTATTTGAGCATCATCCAGCAGGTGGTCGGGCAATCGGACAATCCCATGGCGCAAGGCCTGGTCTGGGTCGTCGTTCATGTTTTGCCGGATTTCGAAAGGCTTTCCTTGCGACGTGGCGCGGGATATCCCGGATCGTTCGATGTTTCGATGGTGGCGACTGTCTGGCTTTATGGCGCCATGGAAGTTGCGATTCTTCTTGTGCTTGCAATGCTCATTTTTGATCGCCGAAATCTCAGCTAGTCTCACTCCAGCGCCCACCGCGCCCGCGCATCCCATTCGCCCAAGGCGGCACAACCATCGCGCAGGCGCAACCAAGCCGCATGCGCGATCATCGCGGCATTATCCGTGCAATAAGATGGCGAAGGCAAGCAAAGCGAGATCCCCTGATTCCGCGCCAGTTCCCGCAAACGTCCGCGCAAACGCGCATTGGCCGCCACACCGCCGGCGGCGACCAGATGCCGCACGCCTTCCCGCCGGCAGGCGCGCACCGCTTTCGCAGCCAGCACCTCGGCGATGGCCGCCTCAATGCCGGCCGCCATGTCCGCGCGGGCCTGATCATCCATTCCGCCCGCATCGCGAACGGCATACAGCACGGCGGTTTTCAGGCCGGAGAAACTGAAATCCAGATTGTCTTTCCTCAGCATCGGCCGAGGCAGAATCACGCGCGACGCATCGCCCTGCCTGGCCATCTCCGCGATCGCCGGCCCGCCGGGATAGGGCAAGTCCAGAATGCGCGCGCACTTGTCGAAGCATTCGCCGGCCGCGTCATCCAGCGTTTGCCCGAGCACGGCATATTGGCCGATGCCATCCACCCGAATCAGCATCGTATGACCGCCGGATACCAGCAGCGTCACAAAGGGAAACGCCGGCAACTCTCCCGACAGACCCGGCGCGAGCAAGTGCCCTTCCAGATGATGCACGGGCAACACGGGCAACCCGGCGGCGGCGCTCGCCGCGCGCGCAAACGAAACTCCCACCAACAAGGCCCCCATCAATCCCGGCCCGGCGGTGACTGCAATGGCGTCCAGATCCGGCCATCCGACATCCGCCTCGCGCATCACGTCATCCACCATCGGCGGCAACAGACGCAAGTGTTCGCGCGACGCAACCTCCGGCACCACGCCGCCGAAGCGCGCATGAATATCCACTTGGGAAGCCACCTGTTCGGCCCGCACATGCGGCGTTCGGTCATTGCCTTCGAGCACGGCCACGGCCGTTTCGTCGCACGAGGTTTCGATGCCCAAAATCCTCATGCCTCCTCCTCGCCATATCCGCCGCCACCCGGCGTTTCGATACGCAGACGCTCCCCGGCGGCGAGCATCCATTCGCCCTTGGCCGGCAGTTCACGCCAGGCGCCGTCGCGCCGGAGCAGATTGCGCCCGGGCTGCCCCGGCGCACCGCCATTGGCACCCCACGGGCCGCTGGTGCGCCGCTCGGTGAGCAAGGCCAGGCGGCAGTCTTCCAGCACCTCCCATTCACGGATCATACCATCGCCACCACAATGCCGTCCGCCACCGCCGGAGCCGGCACGCACCGCACAGGCATGCACCCGCAGCGGATAGTGCATCTCCAATACCTCAATGGACGTGTTTCGGGTATTGGTCATGTGACATTGCACGGCAGACAGCCCCGGGCCCTTGGCATGCGCGCCCATGCCGCCGGCCAACGTTTCGTAATATGTCCAGCCCTCGCCGCTGAATATCACGTTGTTCATCGTGCCTTGAGCCGCGGCCGGCATTCGATCCGGCATGGCCCCGGCCAGCGCGCCGATCACCGCATCCACGATGCGCTGGCTGGTCTCGACATTGCCGCCCGCCACCGCCGCGCCGGGCCGTGCGTTCACCAGACTGCCTTCCGGCGCGCGCAGCTCGATGGGACGAAAGATGCCGGCCGTTTGCGGCGCCTCCGGCGGCATCAAGCAACGAAAGGCATAGAACACCGCCGCCGCTGTCACCGACAGGGGACAATTCAGCGGCCCTCGCGTTTGCGCCGACGTGCCGGCGAAGTCCACCACCGCCCGCTGACCGCGCACGGCGATGGCCACGCGAACGGGCAGCGGCCCGCCTCCCATGCCATCGTCCTCGATCATGTCCTCGAAGCGCCAGACGCCATCGGGAATGCGGCCCACCGCCTGCCGGCCCCATTGCTCCGAAACGGTCAGCAATGCCTTGAATCCAGCATGGAGGTCGGCGCTCCGGCGCAATTCCAGCAATCTCCGCACCCCAACCGCCACAGCCGCGCGCTGGGCGGAAAGATCGCCCATCCGTTCGGCCGGCGCGCCCACGCATTCGAGCAGCGGACGCAGTGTTTCGCGCTGTTCGCGCCCGGCCCGGAACCAGTGCGCGGGCGCAAGCACCACGCCTTCGTCATCCAACCGGCTTCGCAACCCCATCGAGCCGGGCGCGGCTCCGCCAACATCCGCATGGTGGGCGCGCGCGGCGGCGAATCCTTCCAACCGATCCTCCGCGAACACCGGTTGCACCACCGTGATATCCGGCAGGTGCGTGCCCCCAAGAAAAGGGTCATTGAACACGACCACATCATTCGGTCGCCAATCGATCGCCGCCGCCACATCGCGCATGGCGTAGGCCATCGAACCCAAGTGCACCGGAATATGCGCCGCCTGTGCCACCATTTCGCCTGCGGCATCGAACAACGCGCACGAATAATCCTCCCTGTCCTTGATGTTGGGCGACAGGGCCGAGCGGCGCAGCACCGCCCCCATTTCCTCGCAAATCGCATTCAGCCGGTGCGACAACAGGCTCAGTTCGATGACATTCATGCGTTCGCCTCCCGGCACAACAGCAAATGACCATGGGCGGACACCTCCAGCCGCCACCCCGGCGGCAGCCAGAGCGTCGCGGTGTCCTCGAGCACCAACGCCGGGCCGGTCAGCACATGCCCGGGGCGCAACAGCGGACGACGGTAGTGCGGCGTGCGCCCCGCCTCGGTTTCTGAATGGGCGAAGGGCGTGATGGCGGCTGTCGCCGGCGGCAGCTCTGGCGCCGTGGCACACGGCGTGTCCGCCACGGCGCAAACACGCAGGGTGATGATTTCCACCGGCGCATCCAGGGCATGGCCGTAGGCGGCCTCATGGGCGGCCACAAAGGATTGC
>CAYVBG010000191.1:0-3378 GCA_964449205.1 uncultured Zetaproteobacteria bacterium
GGTCGCCTGCCTGTCGATCTGGCGCATTTGTGCGACGAGCTGGCCGGGCGGGGCCTGCATCCGCCGCTGTTGCTGCGGTTTTCGGACATTCTGAAGCGGCGCATGGCGCAGATTCGGGCGCGTTTCGAGCGGGCGCGCGCCGAGGCGGAATACGAGGGACGCTATTTCGGCGTCTATCCGGTGAAGGTGAACCAGCAGCGGCAGGTCGTCGAGGAAATCATCGAGTTCGGCGCGGCGTTCGATTGGGGGCTGGAGGCCGGATCGAAGCCGGAGCTGCATGCGGTGTTGGCGATGCTCGACGATGCCAGCGGGCTGGTGGTTTGCAACGGCTACAAGGATCGCGAGTTCGTGGAACTGGCGATGATCGGGCGCAAGCTGGGGCGGCAGGTGTTCGTCGTCGTCGAGAAGGCGGGCGAGCTGGATCTGATTCTGGACGCGGCGCGGGCGATGGATGTGCGGCCGCTGATCGGGCTGCGTTGCCGGCTGGCGGCGAACAGCGAGGGCAAATGGGAGGATTCCGCCGGCGATCGCTCCAAGTTCGGCCTTTCGGCGGACGAGATTGTGCGCGTCGTGCGGCGTTTGCGCGAGGCCGGCATGCTCGATTGCCTGCAACTGCTGCATTTCCACATCGGCTCGCAGGTGCCGCGCATCCGGCGCATCAAGCAGGCGATGGCCGAGGCGGCGCGTTTTTATGTCGAACTGCGTCGGCTGGGCGCGCCGATTGCGTTCATGGATGTCGGCGGCGGGCTGGGCGTGAACTACGACGGTTCGTTTTCCGGTTCCGAGGCCTCGGTCGATTATTCCCTGCAGGAATACGCCAACGATATCGTCTGGACGATGAAGGGCGTGTGCGACGAGGCGGATCTGCCGCATCCGCACATCATTTCCGAATCGGGCCGCGCGCTGACCGCGCATCACGCGGTGCTGATCGTGGATGTGCTGGGTGTGACCCGCCGGGCCGGCGAGAATGGATTGGGCGCGCCGGCGGAGGATGCGCCGCTGCAGCTGCGCCAGCTCTGGGCCACCTGGGAGGAGTTCGACGAGATCGATCCGCGCGAGGCGCTGCACGATGCGGTCAGCCTGCGCGAGGATGTGCACCGGCTGTTCGCGCTCGGCCATTGCTCGCTGACCGACCGCGCGCTGGCGGATGCGCTTTACTGGCGCTTGCTCGACCGCCTGGCCGGTGTGCTGGACGAGGAGGAAATCGACGAAATCGTGCCCGGTGCGCGGCTCTGGATGGCCGACCGGTGTTTTTGCAATTTTTCGCTGTTTCAGTCGCTGCCGGATGCGTGGGCGATCCGGCAGGTGTTTCCGGTCGCGCCCATCCAGCGGCTGGATGAGCGCCCGGATCGCGAGGCCGTGCTGGTGGACATCACCTGCGATTCGGACGGCAAGCTCCAGCAGTTCCCGCTTGCCGGCGGCCATGCGCCGACCCTGCCGGTGCATGCGCCGCGTCCGGACGAGCCGTATCGCATCGGCATCTTTCTGGTCGGCGCCTACCAGGAGATTCTGGGCGATTTGCACAACCTGTTCGGCGACACGCACGCGGTGCATGTGCGGGTGGATGGCGACCATTACGAACTGGAGCAGGTGGTCGAGGGCGAATCGGTGGCCGAGGTGCTGGACTATGTGCAGTTCCACGAGAAGGTGCTTTTGGATCGGATGCGCCGGCAGATCACGCGCGCCAGGGCGGCGGGCCGCATCACCGGCCGGGAGGCGACGCGCTTTTTCAACGCCTTCCGCGAGGGCCTGCGCGGCTACACCTATCTGGAGGATTGAGGCGGTTGCTCCTTGAACGGCATGCGTCTACGATGATTGCATGGGTGAATGCAGGAGAGGCGCATGGTGAATCATTGGGGATGGGTGTTGGCGATGCTTCTGTCTTCCGGCTGCATGATGACAAAGCAGTCCGCACTGCCGCAGGACTGGCGGGCGAACGGAACGGACGCCGGGCATGCCGCCCTTCAGGATTGTTCGGGACTGAGCGGAGACTATCGCAATATGCCGACCGAGGCGCCGGACAGCGCAGGTGCGATTCCGGACGGTGAATACCGGTATCTTTATACCCTCAGCCACCTGTTTGTGGGGAATGCGCGGTCGTCATCACGACGGCCGTTCGATCATCAATGGGTGGATGTTGTTCGGATGCGTGTCGGGCCGGAGCGCATTCATGTGATCCTGCTGGAGGGCAAGCGGGAGTTGCTGGAGGCCGATGTGTCGGTCGCGGAGGCGGGGTTCGAGTGCAAAAACGGTGCTTTGGTGAAAAATCGATCCCGCCCCGGGCCGCAGTATTTGTTCACCTTTGGCACGATTGCATGGGATCGGATCCGGATGTTCCGCGCCAGGGACGGGGCATTGATCCTGACCAGGGACGACAATGTCGCAGGGCTTTCGCTGCTGCCGTTTCGCGAGCGGAAGATCGAGCATTTCAGGTTTGAGCGTGTCGGAGATGTGTCGCCATGAAGTTGTGTGGCATGGGGGTGCGGTGGCTGTCCGCTTGTTTGGCGGGATGGATGGTCGCGGGCTGTGCGGCGCAAGGCCCGCGATTTGATTCGGTTCCGGAAGATCAACCGCATGCGGTGCTGCTGTTTGACAAGGAACGCCCGATCGGGCGGCTCGGGCTGTTCACGGAGCGGGTGGCAGAGGTGGTGCCTTTGGCCATCAACGGTTGGATCCCGGAGGATATGACGGGGCGCGACATGCCAACGCCATTGCTCGAAATACGGGTGACACCGGGATGGAAGGCGGTGTTTCTGGCGCCAAGCGCGCAAGGGACGGCGCATATGGATGCTGTTTTGGGTGAAATGAAGGTGGGATATGTCGTGTTCCGGGCGCGCGCCGGTGAGCGCTATCGGTTCTCGATGTTGAAATTGGCGGATGATGCGATGGTGTTCACGGTGACGGACGGAAGAGGCCGGTTGGTGGCCGACAGAAAGGTGGATTCGACCGTCTATGTGCCGGACTACGAGTCCGGGTATCGCAAGGCGCGCGCACTCTACGACGCGGCAGCACACGGAAATCTTCCGGAGATGCGCCGATTGTTGCGCGAAGGTGCAGAGATCGATTGGGCAGGGCCTGTCGGGACGCCTTTGATCGTCGCGGCGATGCGGGGGCAGGCCGAAGCCGTGCAACTGTTGATCGAAGAAGGCGCGAATGTGAATGCGGTGAATGGAGGCTTGCCCATCTCCTTGAGTTGCTGGATCACAGGCAGCGTTTCTTCGGTCACTTCCCCAGTCCAAAGCAACAGATTCATGCAGTATTTCACGGCGTGTCCTTTCCAAGTGGATGACGGCAGTTTAGGATTGCTGGACCGCTTCAACCGCGCGGGTAGCTAATTTTTTGCGGCACTGGTCCGTCCTTGCGGACGGCGTTAACAGG
>CAYVBG010000192.1:0-3287 GCA_964449205.1 uncultured Zetaproteobacteria bacterium
GGGGCGATTCCTACTGTATCGGGGGAATGGGTGTCAAGTTGAACGGCGGCCGTCGTTCGGCGTTGACCTTGGTCGCGTTCGTTTTCAGGGTTTGGCCATGAGCGCGATCGACTCCTCCGGGCTGCAAATCAGCCGCCATGCCGTGCAGGCGATGCTGGGAGACGCCATTCGCCGGGGGCGTGCGGCGCGCGGCGTGCTGACCGGCGCGACGCCTGCGCTGCTGGAGCGGGCCGCGCCGATGAAGGATGAGGAGCATCCGCTCCCGGAAGGTGAGCCGCGGGCCGTGTATGTGGCCAGCGATGGCAGCGAGTCCGTGCATGCCCTGCGCGAGCGCGCCGGCGATGCGGCGCTCGCCGGACTGCCGTTGGTGGTGATTCGCCTGGGTGAAGCCGGCCGGCTGGAGGCCACGATGCTGGATGCCGACGGCAGGGAGTGGCCCCTGACACTGAGGGAGGACGGTATGGGTGGCTGCGGGGCTATGCCTCATGCGAAATAAGGAATAGGGTTCGCTTCCATGCGCATCGTGCATGTGGGGCTCAATCACAAAACCGCGCCGGTGGAGCTGCGCGAGCGTGCGGCGGTGCCCGAGGCGGAGGTCGCGCCGCTGCTGAAGCGCATGCTGGAGGCGCCCCCGGTGCGCGAGGCGGCATTGCTTTCCACCTGCAACCGCGTGGAGTTCACGCTGGTCACCCATGATCCGGATGCCGCCATCGCGCTGGTGCACGAGTGGTTTGCCGAAGTGTCCGGGCTCCCTCTGGAAGCCGTGACCGAACACCTGTATTCCCATGCCTCGGAAAATGCCGTGCGGCATTTGTTCGCGGTGGCGACAGGGCTGGATTCGCTGGTGTTGGGTGAGCCGCAGATTTTGGGGCAGGTGAAATCCGCCTACGATCGCGCCTTGGCGGCAGGCGCCGCGGGCCATGTGTTGCACCGGCTGTTTCAGGCGACCTTCGCCGCCGCCAAGCGGGCGCGCACGGAAACCGACATCGGTCGGCAGGCCGTGAACATCAGCTCCTGTGCCGTGGAGCTGGCCCGGCGTATCTTTGGCGATTTGACCGGCAAGCGGGTGATGGTGATTGGCGCGGGCGAAATGGCCGAGCTGGCCGCCCGGCACCTGCGGGGCCATGGCGTGGGCGACATTCTGGTGGCCAACCGCACCCTGGAGCGGGCGCGCCGGCTGGCGGCCGAGTTTGACGGGCACGCGCTGACGCTGGATCAACTCGATGAATATCTGGATGCGGCGGACATCGTGATTTCCAGCACCGCGGCCAGCACCTATGTGCTGTTGCCCGGGCAGGTCGCGCGGGCGATGGAGAAGCGCGGACAACGTCCGATGTTTCTGGTGGACATTGCCGTGCCGCGCGACATCGACCCGCGCATCGACGCGATGGATGGCGTCTATCTCTACGACGTGGATGATTTGCAGCAGGTGGTGCAGGGCAATCTGGAGCACCGCGAGCGGGCGGCCGCCGAGGCGCGCGCGCTGCTGGAAGAGGATGTGGCGGAGTTCCTGACCTGGCTGAAATCGCTGGAGTCGGTGCCCCTGATTCGCCGGATTCAGGACAAGATGGAGCGCATGCGCCGCGAGGAACTGGCCAAGGCGCGTTACCTGAATCAGATGGACGAGGCGCAGCGCGAGGCGGTGGAGCGGTTCAGTCGCGCGTTGATGAAGCGCTTCATGCATCCGACGCTGAAGGCGCTGAAGAAACTGCCCGAGGACATGGAGGGGGATCTGTTCATGGGCGCCGCTCGGGTGTTGTTCGATCTGGACGAGAAGATCTCGCGTCGTTCGCTGGAGTCGCATGAACGAAAAACTTGACGAGATTCTTCGTCGCAAACAGGAGCTGACGGCCCGTCTGGCCGACCCGGAGCTGGCTGGGGATATGGCCCGGTATGCGCGGCTTTCGCGCGAATATGCGGAGATCGAGCCGGTGGCCGAGACGGCCGGACGGCTGAAGGACGTGCGGCGACAACTGGCGGAATGCCACGAAATCATCGAAAACGAAGACTCGGACGCCGATTTGCGAGCAATGGCGGCGGACGACATCCGGCAACTGGAAGCGGAGGAGCGGGAGTTGCAGGATCGGCTGCGTGCGCTGCTTCTGCCCAAGGACCCGAATGACGAACGCAACGTGATTGTGGAGATTCGCGCCGGAACCGGCGGTGACGAGGCGGCGCTGTTCGCGGCCGATCTGTTTCGCATGTACAGCCGCCACGCCGAGAGCCGGGGCTGGCGCGTGGAGGTGCTTTCGGCCCATGAAACCGGCATCGGCGGCTACAAGGAAATCGTGGCGCAGATCTCCGGCCAGGGGGCGTATTCGCGTTTCAAGTTCGAATCGGGCGTGCATCGGGTGCAGCGCGTGCCGGAAACCGAGGCGGGCGGGCGCATTCACACCAGCGCCTGCACCGTGGCGGTGTTGCCCGAGGCCGAGGATGTGGATGTGGATATCCGCCCCGACGACTTGCGCATTGATGTGTTTCGCGCTTCCGGCCCCGGCGGGCAGAGCGTGAACACCACCGATTCGGCGGTGCGCATCACCCATCTGCCCACCGGTATCGTGGTCACCTGTCAGGACGAGAAGAGCCAGCACAAGAACAAGGCCAAGGCCATGAAGGTGTTGGCGGCGCGGCTCTACGACGCGGCCCGGCAGGCGGCGCACGACGAGCGCGCCGAGGCGCGGCGCGGCATGGTGGGCAGCGGTGACCGGTCGGAGCGTATTCGCACCTACAACTTTCCGCAGGGACGGGTGACCGATCATCGCATCAATCTCACACTCTACAAACTGGAGCAGATTCTGAACGGCGATATGGGCGAACTGGTGGATGCGCTCATTGCGCATCATCAGGCGGAGCTGCTGGCCCAGGGCGAGGCATGACCATGGGCGAGGCGCTGCGCCGCGCGGCGGCCCGACTGCGCGCGGCGGGGTGTGATGCGCCGATGTTGGAGGCGCAGGCGATGATGGCCGCGCTGACGGGCCGCTCGCGGGCCTGGCTGATGGCGCATGGTGAGGCCCGCCTGCCGGAGGAGGTTGCCCGCCGCTGGCGTGCATGGGTGGCGCGCCGGGCGGCGCGTGAACCGCTGGCCTATATTCTGGGCGAAAGGGAGTTTTGGTCGCGACCGTTTTGGGTGACGCCGGACGTGTTGATTCCGCGGCCGGAAACCGAACACCTGATTGAGGCGGTGCTGGACGTCTTTCCGGATCGGAGCGGCGGCTGGCGGTTTTGCGACATCGGCACGGGCAGCGGCTGCATCGCGGTGACGCTGGCCTGTGAATATCCGCATGCCC
>CAYVBG010000193.1:0-3279 GCA_964449205.1 uncultured Zetaproteobacteria bacterium
ATGCTCTACCGCATGACCACCGGTCAGCTTCCGTTCACCACCAGCGGCGGCGGCGAGTTCGAAATCATGGAAAAACAGGTGCGACACGACCCGGTGCCGCCACGCAAGCTGAACCGCCATATCCCAAAGCCGCTGGCCGGGTTGATTGAGCAACTGATGGCCAAGAAGCCGGAAGACCGCCCGGCCTCCTGCGCCGAGGTGCGCGAGGCGCTGACGGTACTGGATTCCCCAATCCCTCCGATCCTGCCGGAACGCCAGAATGGCGAGCGGTATGGATCCTACGCCGAAATCGCCTCATTGCTCTCCACCCGCGGCGATGCCAATACCCCGCCGGCGCCGACGAATGAAGACGGCCATGACGCGGGTGAGATTCCACCTCACACCCTGTTGTGGGACTTCATGATTGCTTCCGGAACGGCGCCGGAGGATCCGCCGCTGGATCTGCGCGCGCCTCCGCGCATCGAGCGGCACACCCTGGATCGTCTGCGCCGGGCCATCGGCGCCATCCCTCCTCTTCCCGAGGTCTGGCATCAGGTGGCGTCATTGATGGACGACCCCTACGCCGCACCGCGCGATCTGGCCCGGCTCATCGAACACGACCCGGTGCTCACTTCCCGCATTCTGCAATGGAGCAACTCGGCCGCATGGCTGCCGGCCGGCGGCAAGCCCATCACGGACGCGGCGCTGGCCATCACGCGCGTCGGCATGGACGCCGCGCACGACCTGATCTTGCAAACACTGGCGCCCGATATCGGCGATCCCGGCGAACACTCCAGCACCGATGCCCAACGCATCTGGTTTCACAGTCAGGCGATTGCCGCCATCGCGCGTATTCTGGCCGACCACGCCCAAGTGGTGGAGCGCAAGCTTGCCGGCACGCTGGGCATGCTGCACGACATCGGCAAGCTGGTGATTTTGCATATCGAACCGGACGATGTGCTGCAACGCCTGCGTGAGCGCATTGGCGCGGGTGAACCCGACCTCGCCGCGGAATGGGACACGCTGGGCTATACCCACATCGACGCCGGCATGATGCTGGCCCTGCATTGGCGGCTTCCCCGCGCCATCCACCGGTTCATTTATTTTCATCACCACCCTTGCTGGCACTGGCCGGATGCCTGGCCGATGGATGTTCAGCCCTCCATCATGTTGGGGCACATGGCGCACTTGACCCTTCAGGCCATGGAGGACGAGGACGATGACGACAAGGACGGCATCTGGTCGGCCGCCCGACGCACCCATGTGCCGGACACCGAGCAACTGCTGCGCCACCCGCTGCGGCTGCCACTGACCGACACACGGCTGCACGCCCAAATCTCGCACGAAGTGAAACGGCTGAAACGGCTCTTTCCGCGCCTCTACCCGCCCCGACCAGACTGACGCTCCGTTGCAAGACACACCGGCGCTCCGGCGCGCCGGGCGCGCTCCACGTCCGCGGGCCGATCCACGTCGAAGCCCACGCTCAACAGGCGAACCGACAACCCCGCCGCCCGCGCCCGTCTCGACGTGACGGCACACACCTCGCTCCCGCCCCATGGAATATGCGTCAACAACGCCGCATGCAAGCCGCGCATGGCCAGCAGATCGTAGCCGCCATCCTCCACCGGCCCCAACACCACATCAACGCGCGCCAGCAACCGCACCGCCGCCTTCAGCCGCGCCTCGGGCATATGCGGGCTGTCCGTCCCGAGCAGCAACACGCCGTCGCGCCCGGCTTCCAACGCCGTCCGCGCACATCGCAACATGCGCGCACCCAGATCTCCCCCGCCTTGGGGCAGCAGGCGCGCATCAAACCGGCGGAAAAAAGCGTGATCGGGGTCATCGGCCGCAATCCAGGCGCCCGGAAACAGGCGCAAGGCGCGCTCGATCACGCACACGGCCATGGCCGCGTGCAGCGCGGCGGCCCGCGCGGGCGAACAGTCCGGCTGCATGCGTGTCTTGACGCGCCCCGGCACGGGAGCCTTGCAGAACACGATGGGCTGGATTACGGGCATGCGTCATATCGGCGCCGAAGCGCCGCCGGATCGGCACCCAACCAGTAGCGCAGACGCAGCCACCACATCAGCGCCACGGTGCGCCAGATGCCATGCCGCTCCCAGCGACGGCTGGAAGTCACCACATGCTTGCGCAGGCAGGCGATGCGCCCGACGCGCTTCAGCCGCCTGGAAAACTCGACATCCTCCATCAGCGGCTGATCGGGGAAACCGCCCAAGCGCTCGAACACCTCGCAGCGCACGAACATCGCCTGATCGCCGGTGCTGATGCGGGTCAGGCGCGAACGCAGATTGATGAAGGCTTCGATCACGCGAAACGCCGGATGCCGGCCGGACAGCCGCACATCGAAGCGCCCGCCCGCCACACGCGTATCCGCCATCGCCCGCCGCACGGCCTCGAACGCGCCATCGGGCAATGCGGTGTCGGCATGCAGGAACAGCAGCACCTGGGCCCGCGCCGCCGCCGCGCCCGCGTTCATCTGCGCAGCGCGGCCCGCCGGCGCGCTCATCCAGCGCACGCCCGCGGCATCGAGCCGCTCGCGTGTGCCGTCCGTCGAACCGCCGTCCACGAACAGCACATCCTCGACCGGCCAGCGCGCCGCCGCCGCCAGCAAGGCGGGCAATATATCCGCCTCGTTCAGCAGCGGCACAACAACCGCAATCCCTGGTTCAGTCGGAGACGACATCCAACGGCGCCCAGCCGCTGCCCGGCGTGCGGAAGTTCGTCACCTGTCCGCGCCAAACGCGCGCGGCCACGGCAATCAGACGGTCGCCCTGCGCATACAGGCGCACATCCAGCTTGAAACGCTCGCCGGCCAGCGTCACTTCGCTTGGCGGCACATATCGCTGAATGATGGTGTCTTCCGGATTCAGCGCAGCAAAGCGCCTGCGACTCATCGCCTTGCCCAGCACCACGCCCTTGCCGCCATGCCGCGCCGCCGGCTTGAACACCCAGCGCTTGCGCTCCCGCCAAAGCGTATCCGGGTCCATTTCCGCCATCCGCCGCGTCTCCGGCACGACTTCCCGCACCAGCGACACCGCCTCTGCGGGCAAAACACGCTCCAGCCATCCCGGTCGATGCCAGTCCGCCATGCGCGCCTTGTCGCCGATCAGGGCATAGCTGCGCGGATGCGGATTCAGCGCCACAACCCCCTGAAGGTGGGCCTTGCGGACATGAGCCAGCGCGTTCGAGGCCAGATAGAAGTCCGTATGGCGGTTGTAGATGGCATCCAGCCGCCGCCCCTCGACATACAGGCCGTCCTCCCGCGCTTCGATTTCCTCCGGC
>CAYVBG010000194.1:0-3231 GCA_964449205.1 uncultured Zetaproteobacteria bacterium
ACAGCGCGGGGGCTGTCCGATGTTCCGTCATGCCCGCGCTCCCGGCGCGGCTTCTACGGGGCCGTCGCAGCCGGCCTCCAGGAGGTCGATGTATTCGGGCATGCCATCCTCCAGCGACCGGGGCGGCGTCCAGCCCAACAGTTCGGTGGTCGGGCCGATGTCGGCCTCGGTGTGGTTCTGGTAGAAGTCGTAGGGGTTGTCGAAATAGTCCACGTCCAGTGTGCAATCCAGCAGGCGTTCCAGACTGGCGATGATGTCGTTGAAGCTGCGCGCCTGCCCCGTGCCGACATTGCAGATGCCGGAGCGGGGCGCGTTCAGCGCCGCCAGATTGGCCGCGATCACATCCCGGATGTAGATGAAATCGCGTTTCTGCTCGCCGTATTTGAACAGTCTCGGTCGCTGGCCGGTGCGGATTTGCCGGTAGAGTTGCAAAATCATCGAGGCGGTGCGCCCCTTGTGCGTTTCGCCCGGGCCATAGACATTGAAATAGCGCAGGCCGATGATGACGGACGGGTGGCGGTCGAACCATCGGCGGGCGATGCGATCCATTGCCAGCTTGGAGAAGCCGTAGATGTTGGCCGGCGTTTCCTCGCCGCCGACCCGGTTCGGCGCCGGCGCGTTGCCATAGGTGGCGGCCGAGGAGGCATAGACCATGCGCGTGCCCGATTCCGCGCAGGCTTCCAGCATGTCGGCGAAGGCGTTGGTGTTGATTTCCAGCATGCGGCGCTGATCCTGGAAGGTGGTGTCGGAGATCGCGCCCTGATGCAGAACGGCCGCATACTCGCCGCGCGCGATCCCGGCATGCAGATCGGGATCGGCCACGGAGCCCGCCCGCACCTCGCAGTCCACGGGAATCAGGTTTTTCCAGCCGGCATGGCTGAAGTCGTCCAGCACCACCACGTCCACGCCGGGGCGCTTGGCCAGCGCCGCAGCCAGGTTGGCGCCGATGAAGCCGGCGCCGCCGGTGACGAGAATGCGCTCGTTCATGGCGTGTCCATGCGCCAGCTTTCCTGCAGCGTGGCCAGCGCCCGCATCGTGGCCGGGTTGCACAGCGGGTAGCCGGCGTGTTGGTTGACGCGGCGGGTCACCTCCTCGGCCGGCAGCGTGAGCACGTCGTCCACCGTCAGGCCGGCTTCGACCATCAGCCTCGCAATCCATGAACCCAGTCCCGGCAGACGGTCGATGCGCACGATCTCGATCAGTTCGCGGCAGCGTTCGGGGCTGATCTGGCCGCCGGTGGCGGCGGAGAGCTCATCGGGATCGGCGTTGATCAGGCTCTCCACCGGCCGGCGCAGCAGCTGGAGGATGACCCACTCGCTTTCACTCAGGAAGTCCCGGTTTTCATGCAGCGGAAACGCGCCCGGCAGGCGACTGACCTGTCCCATCCGGTACCGTCCTCAGTCCGCGCAGGCCGGAGGGCCGGCGATCCAGGCTCCCTTCAACGCCCACTTGCGGAACTTTGCCAGCGTGCGATTGGCGCGCATCAGATTGGCCCGGCGCAGCCTGGCGCCGCGCAGATCGGCCTGGTAGAGATTGGCAAAACTCAAATCCGCGCCACGCAGATCGGCATTGCGCAGGTTGCAGCCGGACAAATCCGCGCCGGCAAGCCGGGCGTTGCGCAGATTGCGACCGGAGAGATCGAGTCCCGAGAGATTCGCGCCGGAAAGGTCGCGCCCTTCCTGCACGGCGCGTTCGACTTCGTCGGCTGTCATGTTCACCTCCGTTGAATCGGGTGCGGGATGGTACGGCGCGCCGCCTTGGGCGCAAGGCGAATGATGGCACGGGATGCCGCACTTGTCTGTAAGTGTTTGCGGCGCGCGGCGACAAACCTTCCGCCCGATGGCATGATGCGGGCGGATGCCGTGCGCCCCAACGGACGGCGGCACGACCAGCGACCGGAAGGAGCCAGAGACCGCGATGCACGACACCCTGCCGTTGCTCAGACAAACGACGTTTCCATCCGTCCGGCGCGGCACGCTGGACACGCTGCAAGTGAATCTGGGGTATCGTTGCAACCAGAGCTGCGTGCATTGCCATGTGAATGCAGGCCCTCGCCGCAAGGAAATCATGGATGAATCCACCGTGGAGGCAGTGCTGGCGTTTTTGGCCGCATCCAGCGCGACCACGCTGGATCTGACCGGCGGCGCGCCGGAAATGAACCCGCATTTCCGGCGGCTGGTGCGTGAGGCGCGCAAGCTTGGCGCGCATGTGATGGATCGCTGCAATCTGACCATTCTGGAAGAGCCCGGTTATCAGGACCTGGCGGAATTCCTGGCCGCGCACCATGTGGAGGTGGTCGCCTCGCTTCCCTGCTATCTGGAGGACAATGTGGATGCCCAGCGCGGCAACGGCGTGTTCCGGGCCAGCATTCACGCCTTGAAGCGCCTGAATGCGCTGGGGTATGGCCGCGAGGGATCGGGTCTGACGCTCAATCTGGTGTACAATCCGCAGGGGCCGCAACTGCCGCCGCCACAGGAGGCGTTGGAGGCGGCCTACCGGAAGGAATTGGGCGCGCGTTATGGCATCGTGTTCAATCATCTGTTCACGCTGGCCAACATGCCCATCCGGCGCTTTGGCAGCATGCTGGTTTCCAGGGGAGAATTCGACGATTACATGCGGCTGCTCAAGGATGCGCACCGGCCCGGGAATCTGGATTCGGTGATGTGCCGTTCGCTGATCAGCGTGGACTGGCGGGGCTATGTCCATGACTGCGATTTCAACCAGATGCTGGGTTTGCCCCTGCGCAGGGGCGGCCGCGCGCCCTTGCATCTGACAGACTTGATGGGCGAGGATCTGGCAGGCAACCCCGTGGCCGTGCTGGGTCATTGCTACGGTTGCACGGCCGGACAAGGCTCCAGTTGCGGCGGGGCGCTGGAGGCGGGAGACTGAACCGGAAGCCGTGTGTCGGCGTCGGTTCGGCAAGGAACCACATGGAGGAAACGGATACATGAGCATGCAGGGCAATGTGTTGGAACGCTATTCGGAGGGCGCGCGCCAGCGGCAGGAGGATTTGTGCTGTCCGGTGTCGTACGATCCGGAGCTGTTGAAGCTGCTGCCGGAGGAAATCATCGAGAAGGACTATGGCTGCGGCGATCCCTCCGCTTATGTGCGCGAGGGCGATATCGTGCTCGATCTGGGCAGCGGCGGCGGCAAGATCTGCTATATGGCGGCGCAACGGGTCGGCGAGCGGGGGCGGGTGATTGGCGTGGACATGAACGACGAGATGCTGGC
>CAYVBG010000195.1:0-3112 GCA_964449205.1 uncultured Zetaproteobacteria bacterium
CATCGTCGTCATTCTCCGACCAAATGTGTGTCCAATCTATTCGAGGGGCAACCCAAAGGACATCTTGGGCACCTCACCGCTCCACAAAGCCGCCGAGGAAGGCCACGCCGACGTCGCTAAACTCCTCCTCGCCCACGGCGCCAGGGTTTACGATAGAGATGCCATGCTGCGGGTCGCCTCCGCAGGCGGCCTGCTGTGGCTCGTGAAAGACCTGTTGGCCAAAGGCGCCGAGGTCAACGCCAGGTATGAAGATGGCTACACCCCGCTCCGTTCGGCCGCCGAACGCGGCCATGCCGATGTTGTCAAACTCCTTCTTGCCAAAGGCGCCAAGGTGGATGCCGCCGCCTACGCCAAAACCAAAACGGACGCCATCAAGCGCATGCTGGAGCAGGCTGTATCGAAGAACGGTCATGCGGTGCGTCTGTTCAATACTCCGCTGCTGCTGGCCACGCGCGACTCCTTCAGGGAGGCGATCAAGAACGCCGGCGCCAGGCCGCTGCGCGAGGACAACCGCTATTGGAACGACAAATACGATTCCTCCGGCATCCTCTCCGGCACGGATCTCCTCTGGACCGGCTATGTGTCGAAAACCGATGCGCTGGCCATCGTGCAATACCGTTTCCCCGCGCGAAAGGACGCGCACAAGATCGTGGACGTGAAGGGCATGCTGGCCAGCAAATACGGGCCGCCGGACTGGTCGGAAGGGAATGTGCGGCTCGGCGAGGCCTCCTTCGGATGGAACAAGGGGGGCGTGAAGATCGTCGTCAAGCGCGGCTGGCCGGACGCCACGGTGTTCCTCGACTTCATCGTGACCGACGCCAAGAAGCAGATGGACGCCGAAATCGCGGAGAACGATCGACTGGAGAAACAGCGGAAATACAAGGCGCAGAGCAACGCGTTCTGATCGGGAGAGAAGGGCGTGCGGGTTTCGTCACCCATGCCCGCGAGACATTGCCCGCGATTGACGCTTGCTTTTGTGCGCCGGGAGCGTTAGAAATCGCCGCACAAATTGATCCGGCTTTATCAAGAGCAGTGGAGGGTTCAGGCCCTGTGAAGCTGCGGCAACCGGCCGAGGATGAACATTGCGCGCATCCGGGGTGTCTGGTGCCAAAGCCTGCTTCCCGCACAGGGAAGAGCGATAAGGCGCGGTTGTCTCATGTTTGCGGTTCGCGCGCAATGACAACCCCGCTTTATCCGGCGGGGTTTCGTGTTTTTCGGCGAGGCTCTTGCCCCTGCTGTTTGATGGGCCGCATGGAGTGACACACATGAGTCAAGGGATTGCGCGGGCGCTGAAGTGCCGTGAATGCGGGCAGGAATACGGGATTTCGCCCGTTCATGTCTGTGAGTTCTGTTTCGGGCCGCTGGAGGTGGTGTACGACTACGCGCGGCTGGACGGCAGGCTGACCCGTGAATTGATCGAGTCCCGCCCGCAAACCATGTGGCGCTACAAGGAATTGCTGCCAATCGACGGCGAGCCGACGGTGGGCGTGCAAAACGGATTCACGCCGCTGGTGCGGGCGCGCAATCTGGAGAAGGCGCTGGGTGTGTCCGAGCTGTACATCAAGAACGACTCGGTGTGTTATCCCACGCTGTCCTTCAAGGATCGCGTGGTGTCGGTGGCGCTGTCCAAGGCGGTGGAGTTTGGTTACACAACCGTGGCCTGCGCCTCCACCGGCAATCTGGCCGGGTCGGTGGCGGCGAATGCGGCGGCGGCGGGGCTGCGCTCGTATGTGTTCATCCCGCATGATCTGGAGCAGGGCAAGGTGCTGGGCGCGGCCGTGTATGGCACAAATCTGGTGGGTATTCGGGGCAACTATGACGACGTGAACCGCCTGTGCTCGGAGATCGCCGGTAAATACGAATGGGCGTTTGTGAACGTGAATGTGCGTCCGTTCTATGCCGAGGGTTCCAAGACGCTGGCCTACGAGATGATGGAGCAACTCGGCTGGCGCGCGCCCAGGCACGTGGTGGCGCCGATGGCTTCGGGTTCGCTGTGCACCAAGATTCACAAGGCCATCAAGGAATTCGTGCAGCTCGGCCTGGTGGAGGATGCGGGCACGCGCATGTATGGCGCCCAAGCCGCGGGATGCGCGCCGATTTCCCGTTCGGTCAAGGAAGGCACGGATCTGATTCATCCCGTGCGGCCCGACACCATCGCCAAATCGCTGGCCATCGGCAATCCGGCGGACGGATATTATGCCAATCGCGTGATCCACGAGACCGGCGGCTGGGCCGAGGATGTGACGGATGAGGAAATCGTGGCGGCCATGCGTCTGCTGGCCGAAACGGAAGGCATTTTCACCGAGACGGCCGGCGGTGTGACCGTGGGCGTGGCCAAAAAGCTCATCGAGCAGGGCCGCATCCCGCGCGACGAGTCCATCGTGCTGGCCGTGACCGGCAACGGCCTGAAGACGCAGGAGGCCATCGTGGACAAGGTGGCGCGCCCGCGCGTCATCGGCCCGAGCCTGGACGAGTTCGACGAGCTGGCGGAGGCGGACGCCGAACGCATGGCGGCCTGAATCTGGCATAGAAACGACACACAAAGGAGCGAATGATGAGCATTACCGTGAGAATCCCGACCCCGCTGCGCAAGCTGACCGGCGGCGCCGATGAAGTGAGCGTCGAGGCGTCCAGCGTGGGTGAGCTGATCGACCGTCTGGAGGCGGCGCATGCCGGGCTGAAGGAGCGTTTGTGCGACGAGAACGGCGAGATCCGCCGGTTCGTGAACATCTATGTCAACGATGAAGATGTGCGTTTCCTCAAGGGCAAGGACACGCCGCTTTCCGACGGCGATCAGGTGTCCATCGTGCCGGCCATCGCCGGTGGACGCCGTTAGGCGCGCGCCTTGAAACAGCGGGTCTATCTCACCTTCTCCGCCGACACGGTGCGCGAGCCCCTGATCTGGAAAATGGGGAAGGAGTTCGATGTCGTGACCAACATACGCACGGCCGAGGTGAAGGAGAACATGGGGCTGGTCGGCATGGAGGTCGAGGGCGCGCAGGACGAGGTGGAACGCGCCCTGGCCTGGATGGCGGCGCAGGGCGTGCGCGTGGAGCCCATTGAGCAAAACGTGGTCGAGGGGTGAGTTTCGCGCACTGGAGCGCGCCCTTTT
>CAYVBG010000196.1:0-3104 GCA_964449205.1 uncultured Zetaproteobacteria bacterium
ATCCATGAATCGGACATCGACGCCGAAATCGACATCCTGCCCGAATCCGTTCGGGCCATGCGGCAGAACCCGGCGTTGCGCTCGCGCGTGCTGCACCACCTGATGCGCCGGCTGGCGCTGAGCCAAAAGGCCGAGTCGCTGGGGCTGGAGCGCGACCCGGAGGTGCGCCGGCGCATCGAGCGGGCGCGCGAGTCCATCCTGATCGACCAGATCCGCGAGTGGCAAACGGCCCGCATGGGCAAGATCCCCGAACAGGCCATCCGCGACTACTACGAAACGCACCGGGCGCAATTCACCATTCCCGAACAGGCGCACGCCCGCCACATCCTGCTGCCATCCCGCGCGAAGGCGCTGGAAATCATCCGCCTGCTCCGGCAAGGCCGGGACTTCGCGGCGCTGGCCGCCGAATATTCGCTGGACGACAGCAACAAGGGACGCGGCGGCGACCTGAACTGGTTCCCGCGCGGAGTCATGGTGCCACCCTTCGAGAAAGCGGTGTTCGCGCTGAAACACAGCGGCGACATCAGCCCGCCCGTCAAAACCCGTTTTGGCTGGCATGTGATTCAGCTGCTGGGTCGACGGGCGGCGCGCACCCGATCGCTGGACGAGGCGCGCGACGACATTGTCGCCATCCTGCGCCGGCAGCGTCTGGAGCAATGGATGGACCGGGTGCTGGCCGAATCCGGCGGACACATCCTCAATCCGGCCTATCGCCGGCCCGAGCCGGCCCGCCCGGAGGGAACGCCCGCTCCGCCCGCCAGCCCACGGGACGCTCCGCCGCCAACCAAGCCATGATGCCGACCATCCGCCGCGCCGCGCTCATGTTCGGTCCGGCGCTGGCGCTGGCCATCGGACTGGGCATGAACACGCCCGCGCATCCGCATGCGCCCGCCATGCTGGGCGTGGCGGCCTGGATGGCGCTGTGGTGGATCACCGAATGCGCCCCCATCGCGCTCACCGCCCTGTTGCCGCTGGTCGTCTTCCCGCTGGCCGGCATCGCGCCGGGCAAGGCCACGGCGCCGCATTATGTGAACAGCATCATCTTCCTGTTCATCGGCGGATTCCTGATCGCGCAGGCGCTGGAGCGCACCGGGCTGCACAAGCGGCTGGCGCTGGCCCTGCTCGCCCGCCTGCACGCCAGCCCCGTGCAACTGGCAACCGGTTTCGCGCTGGCCACGGCGCTGCTCTCGATGTGGATTTCCAACACCGCCACGACCATGCTGATGACGACCATCGCCATGCCACTGATCGCGCAACTGGAGCGCGAACACGGCCAGGCGGCCGCCACACGGCTGGCCGCACCGCTGCTGCTCGTCATCGCCTACGCAGCCAACATCGGTGGCATGGGCACGCCAGTGGGCACCGCGCCCAATCTGGTGTTTCTGGAAACCATGCGACTCCACGCACCGGAGGCCACACCGTCGTTTCCGCAATGGATGAGCATCGGCGTGCCGATGGCGCTGGCGGGATTGATTGTTTTGTTCGCGGTGCTGGGGCCGCGCCTCGCCCGGCTGCCATGGCAGGCATCGGACGCGACCTCGCTGCACGCGGCCCGCGCGCGCTTGGGGCGCATCCGCCGCGAGGAGCGCATCGTTGGCTGGACACTGGGCCTGACGGCGCTGGCCTGGCTCGGCCGCAAGGGGCTGCACGCCGGTGGCGTGGAGATTCCGGGCTGGGCGTCGCTGCTGCCGTATCCCGGAGTGGACGACGGCACAGTGGCGATATTCGGCGCGATGTGGCTGTTTCTGCTGCGCGGCGAGGACGGCCGACCGGTGCTGGAAGGCGACGCGCTGCAACAATTGCCGTGGGACATCATTCTGTTGCTCGGTGGCGGATTCACATTGGCCTGGGGCATGCAGGCATCCGGCGCATCCGCGTGGCTGGGGTCGCAACTGGGCTTTCTCGCCGGCCTGCCGTTACCGTTGATGATGCTGGGCGTGGCGCTGGTCATGACATTCCTGACCGAAATCACCAGCAACACGGCCATCACGCAGGTGATGCTGCCCGTCCTCGCCGCCGTGGCGACAAGCGGGCACATGGATTTGATGCTGGTGCTGCTGCCAGCCACCTTCTCGGCCTCCTGCGCCTTCATGCTGCCGGTGGCGACACCGCCGAACGCCATCGTCTTCGGCACGCATCGGGTCCCGATGCAGGACATGCTGCGCACGGGCATCCGGATGAACCTGCTGATGGCCGTTGTGGTGACGGGCGGTACCTGGCTGCTTCGGGGCGCGCTGCCCTCAGGATGACAGACGATAGCAGGCGAAGCTCTGGCGCCCCGCCCGATCCAGATACAGCGACGCCAGCGTCAATATCCATCCCTCCGATCGCATCGGCCCCTCCGTGATGGTGTGAAACGATCCGGGCCCGCCGCCCAGCAGCGTGTGGCGCGTGGTCAGATACAGCGCATCCAGCGCCCCGGCGCCGACAAGGGTGGCATGCACGCGGGGGCCGGCCGTCATGTACGCCGTTCGATACCCCGCCTCTGCCAGCCGCGCGCGCAATGCGCCGCCTTCCACCCATGCCTCCCCCGCCGCGACCACGCGCGCCCCGGCGGCTTCCAGCGCCCGCTTCCGCGCCGCGTCCGCCCCCCGGCGGGTGAACACATGAATCTGTCGATCCGGGAAACGGGCCAGCATCGCGGGAGGAATATCGAGGCTGGCGCTGACGATGGCGATATCCGGTTGCGCCGCCATGCCCCGGGCACGACGCCACGCAATCAGGTCGGCATATTCCTCCGCCATGCTCACGGGCGGATCGGCTTGCGCTGCGCCCGCAGCCAGTTGCCGGAAATAACGCGCCGAGGTGATGAGCACATCGGCCTGCGCCGCCAGCTCCTGATACAACCGCCAATCCCGCGCATTGGCGAGCGCCTCCGGCACGACAAACTCCCCGCTGGCCGCATCGCGCATCGAGATGCGCCCGTCCACGCTGGCGATGTAGTTGGCATAGATGAAGGGCGGGCGGGAAACCGACCAGCATTGGCGCTCTTGCAGATACAACCCCTTCAACGGCCGCTCCGCGCCCGCTTCCGGGTAGAGCGGCAACACGCTCACTGGTGTACCCCTATAGTCAGTGGCGTTGTCGATCGACTTATGCGAGAG
>CAYVBG010000197.1:0-3079 GCA_964449205.1 uncultured Zetaproteobacteria bacterium
TCGTTCTCGCGCACAAGCTGCTCGATGATGCGCCGCATGTAGGCCAGCGAGAACGCCTGATAGTCGCGCGTGGTCAGGATGCCGCCCCAGGTGTCGAAGATTTGCACCGCCTGCGCGCCATTGGCGATCTGCGCATTCAGGTAGGCGGCCACAGCGTCCGCCAGCTTGCCGAGCAGCATGTGCGCGGACTCTGGATCATTGAAGATCATCGCCTTGATCTTCGAGAAGTTTTTCGAGCCGCCGCCCTCGACCATGTAGGTGGCCAATGTCCACGGGCTGCCGGAGAAGCCGATCAGCGGCACGCGCCCGTCCAGCCCCTTGCGGATCGCGCGCACGGCGGCCATCACATAGCCGAGGCTGTCCTCCGGATCGGGTACGGGCAGGCGCTCGATATCGGCGCGCGTGCGCACCGGGTTCGGGAACTTCGGGCCCTCGCCCGCGCCGAAGGTCAGCTCCATGCCCATCGCCTCGGGCACGACCAGAATGTCCGAAAACAAAATGGCCGCGTCCGCGCCGAGGATGTCCACCGGTTGCAGCGTCACCTCGCAGGCCAGCTCCGGATTCTTGCACAGATCGAGGAACCCCCCGGCGCGCTTTCGGGTTTCGCGGTATTCGGGCAGGTAGCGCCCGGCCTGTCGCATCATCCACACCGGCGTGCGCTCGACATCCTGCCGGAGGCAGGCGCGCAGGAAGAGATCGTTTTTCAATGGGGTCATCGCAGGTTCCTTTGGATGGATTGGAGGGTTCGGGCGTTCAATCCCAGATGTAGCCCTCGGTCGGGCTGGAGGCGGAGGCGAACGCGCGCTTGGGCATCCGCCCGGCCAGATACGCCTGCCTGCCGGCGCGCACCGCATCGCGCATCGCCCGCGCCATCATGCACGGATCGCGCGCCTCGGCGATCGCGGTGTTGATGAGCACCGCATCCGCGCCCAGCTCCATCGCGCGGGCGGCGTCGGAGGCCGTGCCGATGCCGGCGTCCACGATGACCGGCACCTTCGCGCGCGCCTTGATCACGCGGATGTTGAACGGATTGGCCAGCCCCCGCCCGGAGCCGATGGGATTGCCCAGCGGCATGACGGCGACGCACCCGGCCTCTTCGAGCTGGCGGGCGACAATCGGATCGTCGTTCGTATAGACCATGACCTCAAAGCCGTCGGCGACGAGCGTTTCGGCGGCCTTCAGCGTTTCGACGACATTCGGATACAGGGTTTCGGTGTCGCCCAGCACCTCGAGTTTGACCAGGTTCCAGCCGCCCGCCTCGCGCGCCAGCCGGAGCGTGCGCACCGCATCCTCGGCGGTGAAGCAGCCGGCGGTGTTCGGCAGAATCACATAGCGCTTCGGATCGATATAATCGAGCAGGTTCTCCTTGCCCGGATCGGTGATGTTCACGCGCCGCACGGCCACCGTGATCATCTCGGCCTCCGCGGCCTCGGTGGCGGCTTTCGTGGTCGGGAAATCCTTGTATTTGCCGGAGCCGACAATCAGCCGCGAATGGAAGCGATGGCTGCCGATTTCCAGAATGTCGTCCTTCATGGGCTGTTCTCCTTGCGTCATGGCTCAACCGCCGCCGATCATGTGCACGATCTCGATGCGGTCGCCCGCTTCCAGCCGGGTGTCCGCATGGCGGCTTTTGGGCACGACCTCCAGATTGCGCTCCACGGCGATCATGCGCCCGTTCAGGCCCAGTTCCTCGATCAAGGCCGCCACGGTTCCGGCCCGAACCGTTTGTGTTTCACCGTTGATGCAGATCCGAACGCCATTGGTGGACATGCGTTTTTCCCTCGAATCGAGCTTGTTTTGGGTATTTTCCGGCAAAAATCGGGCGATTTCAGCCGGAATTCGCCGCGTTTTGTGGTTGACCCGCCAACCCCGCGACGCTAGCGTGAGCCTCATGCTAGCAGCATCCGCGCGCTCGCCCAAATCTTCTTCCGCATCGAAGCGTCGCGCGCCGCGACCGGCGAACTGGCGCGGCGTCGAGGAGGGCCTGAGCGTGTGCATGCGCCTCCTGGAATCGGGCAGGTTGGTCGAGGCCGAGCAAATCGCGCGCGAGGTGCTGGAGTTTGCGCCGCGTGAGGGTCGCGCCTGGCACATGCTGGGGCGGATTCTGCAACAGGCCGACCGTCATGGCGAGGCGCTGGATTGCTTCTCCCGTGCCCGCGCCTGTTATCATGGCTCGCGCAACGAAGCGCCGCCGGCGTCGGTGCGGTTGGCGCGGCTGTTGTGGGATCGGGGCGAACGCGCCGAGGCGCGCGCCATGTTGGCCGTGTTGATGTTGCGTCGGCCCGGCGACCCCGAGCTTGCGCGCTTGCGCAAAGCATGGGGGGGCGTGTCTGGAGGCACGGCATGAGCGCGCTGCATGTGCTGGCGCTGCACGGCCCCAATCTGAATCTGCTCGGAGCGCGCGAACCGCAGCACTATGGTTGCCGCACATTGGCCGAGATCGATGCGATGCTGGAGGCCGAGGCCGAGCGGCTGGATTGTTTTATAAAATTCCACTTAGTAGCAGCTGCGTCTAATACAGCGTTTGTATCTATATCTAATAAGCGGAATATTTTTGACAATTCGTTTACAAATGCAATATTGATATCTCGCTGAGAGTTTTCAATTACTTTTGAAGCCTCCGCAACTTTTATCGAAGGAGCTTTATGGGTTCCTGCTTCAATAACTGAAGCATACAAATCATCGATATATTCTGCCACGGCAGGTGTAGAACCAGAAGTAACTTTTAATATCTTTGTCACTGTATGGACTTTATCTCCGGGATTTATTCGTTCTGGAGAGTAACCTGCAAAAAAGTCTTTATTAAATGTCAAGCCCGATATTTTTTCCATAATGGGAACACAAATTTCCTCAGTTACTCCAGGATATACCGTAGATTCCAAAATCATTACATCATTTTTCTGAAGTACTTTACCTACCGTTTCACAGGCCTTTTGTATTGGAATTAAAACAGGCTGATTGTGTTTATTGGTGGGTGTTGGAACGGTAATAACATATACCTGCGCAGCTTCAATAGCAACTGAATCGCAACTTACAGTCAAGCCAGAAGAGCTTGAAATCTCCAAGGCTTTTAACAGCT
>CAYVBG010000198.1:0-3072 GCA_964449205.1 uncultured Zetaproteobacteria bacterium
GGGCCGCTGGCGTGCGCCTTGCCGTCCACGATGGCGTGGAAGGGCCGACCCACCAGATCGCGCACCTGCCGGGGGCCTTCGGCGGTTTGCACCCAGGTGTCGTCCGTGACGCACGGATTGGTCGCGCGGATGTTTTCGCACCACCAGTTGTTGTTCATCTCGTTGACGCGGTCGATCAGAATAAAGCCCGGCTCCGCGTAGTCGTAGGTCGAGGCCATGATGACATCCCAGAGTCTGCGCGCCCTGATGGTGCGATACACCTTGCAGGCCACCCGTCCCTGTTCGTCCGTCACATAGGACTCCGATTTCACCGGCCAGTTGCGCCAGACGATACGCGTGTCCGGGTCTTCCATTTCCGCGCGCGCGGCGGGAAAGACCAGATCCCAGTCGTCGTCGTTCTTCACCGCCTCCATGAAGTCGCGTGTGATCAGGCAGGAGAGATTGAACTGGCGCAGCCGGCCGTCCTCGCGCTTGGCGCGGATGAAGTCGATGACATCCGGGTGGCTGATGTCGAAGGTGCCCATCTGCGCGCCGCGCCGCCCGCCGGCGGAGGACACGGTGAAGCACATCTTGTCGAAGATGTCCATGAAGGACAGCGGCCCGGAGGTGTAGGCCCCCGCGCCGGAGACATACGCGCCCTTGGGCCGCAGCGTGGAGAACTCGTAGCCGATACCGCAGCCGGCCTTCAGCGTGAGTCCCGCTTCGCGCACCATGGTCAGGATTCCGTCCATCGAATCGGGAATGGTTCCGGACACCGTGCAGTTGATCGTGCTGGTCGCCGGCTTGTGCGCCTCGGCGCCGGCATTGGAGATGATGCGCCCGGCCGGAATTGCGCCATGTTCCAATGCCCACAGAAAACGCTCGAACCAGTGCTCCCGCCGCTCTTCCGGCTCCACCCGCGCCAAGGCGCGGGCCACGCGGGCATAGGTTCTTTCGATGGTTTCGTCCACGGGATTGCCGTGCTTGTCCTTGAGGCGGTATTTCTTGTCCCAGATGTCTTCGGAGGCGGGTTGCAGCGGAATGGTGGCGACCCGGTGCTCGCAGCAGTCGTCGGGCATGGTGATTTCAGCCAGATTGGTTTTCTCGCTCATCGTGTGTCCTCCCCTCATCCCTGTGTAGCATGGCCGTGCCGGCGCTTGGCGGAGTCAATGGCCAGTAGCGCACGCTACGACACTACATCTTGGGTGTCAAGGGCGCCGCGACAACCATAGATTGTGTTCTGTCCGCACAATTCGTTCACCGGTTGTCCACAGCTTGTCCTCCACACGGCAGGCGAGGAGGTCTCGCATTTGCGGCCATGTTATCGCTTGATTGCCCAGAGAAGCACGGACAAAATCAGGCTGATGAGAATGGAGGTGGTGATCGGAAAGTAGAAGCTGAAGCCTTCGCGCTCGATGACGACATCCCCCGGCAGGCGGAACCACGGCAGCCGGGCAAGCCACGGCCAGAGCAGGCCCGCCATGACGAATGCAAGCCCAAGGGCGATCAGCCAGCGCTGCATCTCATCCCTCCTGTTTCAGATGTACCGTGCGCGTGGGGAACGCGAACTCCAGCCCCAGGCTCTCCAGCAGCGCCATGATCTGCATGTTCACCTCCTGGCGCACTTGCAGGTATTCGGCCCAATGGGTGGTCTTGGTGAAGTAATAGAGGAAGATGGACAGCGACGAATCCTCGAACTGGTCGAACTTGACCAGCGAGAACTCCTGATCGACGCCGATATGTTCCTTCAGAATCCGCTCGATGCCCTCGATGGCCTGGCGGATTTGATCGGGCGTGGCGTCGTAGGTCAGGCCGATGCGCATCTTCACGCGCCGTTTCGGGCGGGCGTCGATGTTGTCCACGATCATGTTGGCGAGGATCGAGTTCGGCACATTGACCAGGGTTTTCTCGAAGGTGCGGATGCGGGTGGAGCGGAAGCCGATTTCCTCGACCACGCCCTCGAACTCGCCGGTCTTGATCCAGTCGCCGACGGTGAAGGGCCGATCCACCAGAATCATGATCGAGCCGAACACATTGGCGATCGTGTCCTTCGCGGCCATCGCCACCGCGATGCCGCCGATGCCCAGCGAGGCGATCAATCCCGAGATCGAGTAGCCCAGATTCTGCGCCACCACGAGCACGCCGGTGACGATGATGAAGAGTTTCAGGGTTTTGGCAATGAACGGCACGAGCTGGTCGTCCAGCGAGGAATCGGTTTGCGCCGCGCGGGCGGTGAAATAGGCGGCCAGCCCGTCGATCAAGCGCCACAGGAACCACGCGCCGATCAGAATGGTCGCCGCGCGGGCCGTCTGGTTCAGCGCCGGCAGCACGGGAAACGCGGAAACCGGCGGATTCAGCGTGTGCATGGCGGCCACCGCGCCCAGCACATAGAGCAGCCAGCCGGCAGGCTTCTCCGCCGCCTCCAGCAGCAGGTTGTCCAGAGGGGTTTCGGTGCGTTCGGCCAGTCCTTGCGCCAGCGTGTGGAACGCCTTGAGCAGCCATCGCCGCGCGGCGATGGTGAGGAACAGGATGAGCAGCATGGCCAGCCAGCGGGTCAGCGGAATCTCCAGCCAATGCCATGTTTCGATGTGTTGCCACCAAGCAGCCATGGCCGCCTCCTTGCACCATCGGTTTGCAACCATTGTTGCGATTGCGACGCGGGGTGTCTAGTCTGAGCGAGGCGAACGATGCCGGAGGCGCGAGTGGAACAGGTGAAGGACGATGCCGCCCTGCGGGCGCTGGTGGCGGATGAGACGGCGATGCGCGGCCTGATTGGCCGCGAGGTGCGCTATCTGGACGAAACCTACGAAATCACCGATGTCCTGTTCGACGAGGATACGCTGATTCTTTCCGCCGACACCAGCACCGAAATGCAGGAAGACAGTTACGGTCGCGCCCATCGTGTGGTGCCCAAGGTGCGCAATCTGCGGTTTCGGGATGCGGAAGGCCAACCCACGACCATTTGGGAGGATGTGTCATTCCTGGACGGCCCCCTGGACGCGCCGTCCGGATGATGAATCGCTGCCGCGCGATCAGAACTGCGGTTCCTCTCCAAACTGAATAACCACAGAGATCGCGGAGTCACGCAGAGTT
>CAYVBG010000199.1:0-3062 GCA_964449205.1 uncultured Zetaproteobacteria bacterium
GAGCGTAAAGGCCGCATGATGGGCGCAAGGCTGCATGTGCGGCTGCTGGCGGTGACGCATGGGTCGGAAGGAGATTGGAAATGCCGCCGCGCTCCGCCTGTGCGGACGCTAGGCGTGGTCGCCGGCCTTGCTTTGGGGCGGTGGCGCGATGGTGACGCCGGCGTCGTTGGCGGCCTGTTTCCACTGGCGGACGCGGTTCACGGAATAGCGTTTCACCCATGCCTCAAAACCGCCGTAGGCGTTCATGAGCGCATGGAAGATCTTTCCGGGCACCCGCGCGATCAGGCAATGGGTTTCGGCGGTCAGTCGCGCGCCGGAAGGCAAGCGGATATAAGGGCTGATGCGACCGAACATGTCGCCCGGCGTCAGTCGGGTGCGCAGCGCATGGCCATCGCGCGCCACCGTGGCGCTCACCGTGCCGTGCACGATGACGCAACAGGCGTCTTCGGGCCGTTCGATGGCGTCGCCCTGCCGGTATTCGAGAATGCGGGACTCCTCGGCCAGCCAACGGCGGTCGGTTTCGGGTATGCCTTCCATGGCCGGGTGGCTGCGTGAGAGGGATTGGACCATTCGCGTCTGGATGGTGCGCATCAACCCCTCGCCGGCCATGGGTGATCGTTGCATCAGCTGACTGATGGCCAGGTCGGAAAACTCCAGCAGCAGACTGGGCTTGGTGGCGGTCACGGTGGCCGAGCGCGGCAGGCCATACACGCAGGCGAACTCGCCGAAGAACTGCCCGGGGTCCAGCTGGCCCAACTCCACGCGGTCGTGCGTGTGGGTGGACATGTGCACGCGCATCCCGCCTTCCAGAATCAGAAAGAAGCTTTTTTCCACCTCGCCCTGCGTCACCACATCATCGCCCTCGTCCACATGCCGCATGTGGGCGAGCCGGAAAAACTCCAGCGCTTCCTGGTCGGAAAGTTGTTCGATCAGCGAGAAGACATTGATATCGCCCGGCTCCATGCGCACGGAGCCGTCCACGGTGATGGCCGCCAGCGTGGACAGCGCCTGAATCTCCTCCTTTCGGGGATAGTTCAGATTGCGGCACAATTCAAGAAAGCCCAGCGCATCGCGCCCCCAGCCGAGCGCCAGCATCCGGCGCGCCATGGCCAGCGCCAGCTCGGCGGCGTAGGCATCCTTGCCTTGCTGTTGAAACATGCGAATCAGCGGCCGGGCGATATGCACGTCTTCGGGGAAGATCTTGTGCAGATCGCAGTAAACGCGCAGCAACTCCACATCATTCAATGCCATGTTTCAGATACTAGACGAAATCCGCGACTTGGGAAGACGGCAACATGGCGCAACAAATCATTGGGAAGCGCGCGTCCTGCGGGTAGGCTCTCGCCCATGAGTGGCAAACAGGCAATTCCCGGCCGTGCGCGCGGCCGTGTTCCCGTTGCGCGCGAAGGTTGGCCGTTTTTGATTTCCTGCGCGGCGTTGCTGGTCGCGATGGCGCTGGCAGGCTGGGCGATGGTCGCTGCCGTGTTGGGCGTGGTGCTGGCCTTCATGCTCAATTTCTTCCGCGATCCGGAACGGGCGACGCCATCGGCCGCGGGCCTGTTTGTCGCCCCCGCCGATGGCCGGATCGTGCGCGCCGAGGCCACGGATGACGGCGTGTTCGTGGATATTTTCATGAATGTATTCGACGTGCACGTGAACCGCGCCCCGATGGGTGGACGCATCGTGCACATGCGATATACGCCGGGGCGATTCGTGAATGCCGCCGCCAGCCATGCCGGCGAGGTCAACGAGCGCAATCGCATGGAGATGGAAACCGATGCGGGCGTGCGCATCGCCTTCACCCAGATCGCCGGACTGGTGGCGCGGCGTATTGTTTCCTATGTGGCGGTGGGCGACCGGGTGCGCGCAGGCCAGCGCATTGGCATGATTCGTTTTGGTTCGCGCGTGAACTGCGAGCTGCCGCCGGGGTTCCGGCTGGCGGTGGGCGTGGGCGACCGGGTGCGCGCGGGGGAAAGCGTGCTGGCGCGTCTGGATGTGCCCGGACAGGACACGAGCGCGGAGGGGTCGGCGTGAGCAAGGCGACGTCGGTTCGGGAGCGCGGCATCTATGTGCTGCCCAGCATGTTCACCACCGGAGGGCTGTTCGCCGGGTTCTATGCGTTGATTGCCGCGGTGCAGGGGCGTTTCGAGCTGGCGGCCTGGGCGCTGATCGTGGCCGCCGTGTTCGACATGCTCGACGGGCGCGTGGCGCGGTTGCTGCACGCGGAGTCCGGGTTTGGCGCGCAATACGATTCGTTGTGCGACATGCTGTCTTTCGGCATTGCGCCGGCCGTGCTGATCTACCTCTGGGCGCTGGCGCCCCTGCACAAGCCGGGCTGGCTGGCCGCGTTTCTGGTGGCTGCCTGCGCGGCATTGCGGCTTGCGCGTTTCAATGTGCAGCTGGATGTGCAGGACAAACGCTTCTTCAACGGCTTGCCCACGCCGGCCGCGGCCATGCTGATTGCCACCGCCGTGCTTTTCCACGAGGATCATGGCGTGCAGCCCGTCTCATGGCTGTGGTTTGGCATCGCGGTTGCGCTGGCCGGTTTGATGGTCAGCGGAACACCATTCTTCGCGGGCAAGGACGTGGATTTGAAGCGCAGGCGACCGGCCGTGCTGCTGCTCGCGATGCTGGCGCTGATCGTGTTTGTCATGGTGGATCCGCACACGAATCTGTTTGTGCTGGCATTGGCCTATTGCCTGCACGGGCCGTTGCTCGCCGTGCGGCGCTGGCGTTGGCCGGCGCGCGAGCGGGCCGGCGCGACACCGCCGGATGAAGGCGCCGCGCCCCCCGATTGACAGTGTGCCGGACGGGTGCTTTACTCCGCCGTATGAACGCATGGTCGCTTCTTTGTCTGCACTCCGGGCTGCTCGCGCGCAGGTCCGGCCGATGATGTGTTGACGCAGGCAGAATGTGAACACTCATGCAGGCCGCGGCGAATTCCGCGGCCTGCATTGCTTCGGGGCGCTGCGTTGACCTGCGAGGCGCTTGATTCAGGAGGCTCGAGATGACCGATCGTCTCTATATCTTCGAGACCACGTTGCGCGACGGCGAACAGTCGC
>CAYVBG010000200.1:0-2950 GCA_964449205.1 uncultured Zetaproteobacteria bacterium
TTGTTGTCGCTGCGGCGGAAGTTGTCCGCCTTGATCAGGCCCTTTTTCACGAACGCCTTCAGGCAATAGTTCACCTTACCGAGCGAAAGCCCCAGCTCGCGCGCCAGTTCGCGCTGACTGATTTCGGGGCGCTCCTCGATCAGCTTCAGCAGCCGATAGTTCAATGCGGTGTCGTTCTCCACAGCCATGCGGCGCATGTTCACAGAATGAACGCACGATGGCAAGGGCGCATCCCGTCATGTGCTGCCGACAGGGCAAATCGGCCGGGCGGACAACACGCCTTCGCCATCCACGGAAGGCTTTGCTATGGTTCGTCCACTCTGCACCATGGAGCGGACACTTGACCCACCCATCCGACCATCCCGAACCATCGAAACCCCGCCGCGTGCTTTCCGGCATGCGCCCCACCGGCCGGCTGCATCTGGGCCATTACCGGGGCGTGCTGCGCAACTGGCTGCGGCTTCAGGATACGCATCGCTGCTTCTTCTTCGCGGCCGACTGGCATGCGCTGACCACCGACTACGCCAACCCCGGCATCGTCAAGGACACGATCTGGGACATGCTGGCCGACTGGTTGGCTGTCGGCATCGATCCGGAGAAAGCGGTCATCTTCATCCAGTCCGAGGTGCCGCAGCACGCCGAGCTGCACCTGCTGTTTTCGTTCATCACGCCGCTGCCCTGGCTGGAGCGCGTGCCGACCTACAAGGATCAGATCGAGCAGTTGCGCGAGAAGGATCTCGGCACCTACGGCTTTTTGGGCTACCCGCTGCTGCAGGCGGCGGATATCCTGATCTACCGCGCCGACGCCGTGCCGGTCGGCGAGGATCAGGTGCCGCATGTGGAGCTGACGCGCGAGGTCGCCCGCCGCTTCAACCATCTCTACCGGCAGGGGCTGCCGCCGCTGTTTCCGGAGCCGGAATCGCTGCTGATGCCCACCGCGAAGATGCCCGGGCTGGACGGCCGCAAGATGAGCAAGTCCTACGGCAACACGATCGAACTCGCCGAGGACTGGAAGGTCACCGAAAAAAAGGTGAAGACGATGCCGACCGATCCGGCGCGCGTGAAGCGCGACGACCCCGGCAATCCCGACAACTGCCCGGTCTGGCCGCTGCACGAGGTGTATTCCACCGAACAGGAGCGCGAATGGGTGCGCGAAGGCTGCACCACCGCCGGCATCGGCTGCCTCGAATGCAAGGGCTGCCTGCTTGCGCATCTGAAGGACGAACTGGAGCCCATCCGCGAGCGGCGGCGGGAAATCCTCGCCCGGCCGGACGATCTGCGCGACATTGTGCGCGAGGGCAACGAACGCGCCCGCCGCGAGGCCGAACGCACGATGGAAAAGGTGCGCCGCACGCTGAAGATGGGGTATCGCGTGTGAACGCCGCCGCGCACCCCGAAGCCGCCGCGCAGGGCGGAAGCCCGCTGCCTCCGATCCGGCTGGACGCCTTCGAGGGGCCGCTGGATGTGCTGCTGCACCTGATCCGCAGCCAGAAGCTGGACATCTTCGACATTCCCATCGCCGAATTGACGCGGCAATACCTGGACATTCTGGAGGCGCAAACACCGCTGGATCTCGAATTCGCCGGCGACTACCTGGTCATGGCCAGCACGCTGATGCAGATCAAGAGCCGGATGCTGCTGCCGCGGCCGGAAGTGGACGAAGACGGCGAACCGGTGGATCCACGCGCCGAGCTGGTGGCACAGCTTTTGGCCTACGAACAATACCGCGCCGCGGCCGAGAAACTGGATGCCCGCCCCCGGCTGGGGCGCGATGTGTTTGCCCGCGCGATGTTTCCCGAAGCCGACGAAGTGGAACGCCCCCTGCCGGAACCGGATCTGGATGCGCTGCTCGTTGCCTTTCGCGCCGTGCTGGAGCGTGTGGGCGGCGAGGTGCGCCATCGTGTGTTCATGGAAACAATGAGCGTGCGCGAGCAGATGAGCCGGGTATTGGAACGTATCCGGCACGGCAGCGCCATGCTGGAAGAGCTGCTGGAGCGCCCCACCCGCGAAGCCATCGTGGTCACGTTCCTCGCGATTCTGGAGCTGTGGCGCAACCGGGCGGTTCGCGTCGTGCAGAGCGAATGCTTCGGCGCCATCAGCGTGCTTCCCGGGGAATCCGGCGGATGAGTCTGGAATCGCGTCTCGAAGCGCTGATCTTCGCCAGCGACGAACCGCTGGGCGTGGCCCGGTTGCGCGCGCTGCTGGGCGAGGAGACCTCCTCAGCGGACATCCGCCAGGCGCTGGCCGCATTGCGCGCGCATTATGCGGAGCGGGGCATCCGGCTGGTGGAAGTCGCCGGCGGCTGGCAATTCCGCAGCGCGCCGGAACAAGCGGAACGGGTGCGTCAGCTCTGGCAGACCCGCCCGCCCCGCCTGTCGCGCTCCATGCTGGAAACCCTGGCCATCATCGCCTACCGCCAACCCGTGACGCGGGCCGAAATCGAGGCGCTGCGGGGCGTGAAGGTGTCCAGCGCGATGATTTCCGGTTTGCAGGAGCGCGGCTGGATCAAGGTGCTGGGCCGCAAGGAGGTGCCCGGCCGCCCCCATCTGTATGGCACCGGCAAGGCGTTCCTGGTGGATTTCGGGCTGAACTCCCTGGCCGACCTGCCGGAGATCGCCGAGCTCGTCGATCAGGGAGACATCGAATCCGCCAGTGCCCTGGCCGACCAGCCTTCGGATGCATCACCGGAGACACACGCTGACGCCGCACACGACTGAAACCGCCGTCGAACGGCTGAATCGCTATCTGGCGCGCTGCGGGCTTTGCTCGCGCCGCGAGGCCGACCGCTGGATCGCCGAAGGCCGCATCCGCGTCAATGGCGTGGCCATCCGCGAGCCGGGCGTGAAAGTCGCGCCCGGCGACGAAGTCCGCGTGGATGGCCGCGTGGTCACCCCCCAATCCGCCGCCATCTGGCTGATCTTCAACAAGCCCAGAGGGCTGCTCTGCGCCC
>CAYVBG010000201.1:0-2941 GCA_964449205.1 uncultured Zetaproteobacteria bacterium
GAGGCGCTTGCAAGAGATGAGAAGCAAGAGCTTGCCCCGTTTGAGAGGAAACGGAATCGTCTCGTGGCCCGGCAGGAGATCAAGGTGTCGGCCTTCTTTAACAGCGGATCGGCAGAGTGCGGGGAGGAGCCCGTGGATGTTGCCGGCGCTGTGGCGGCCTGCATGCGTACAAGGGACGACGGCAAGGTGTCGCTGACCGTGCTGTTCGGCCCGTGGCGGAAGGACGAGGAAGGAAACGGGTGGAGTGTGAAGCCGGCGGCCGCGCCTCCGCATGCGTTGCGCAGTCTGGAGGTGATCGTTTCGGGCGCGCGCGAGGCCGTGGACGCGATACGGCGCGGAACGGACTGGCCGGCCGTGCAGGCGTTGCTGGACGGCGGGCGGTCAGCGCGATGATGCGGCTTCGCATTCCGCCTTGGGCGGCGATGGCGGCGTGGACGACTGTGGCTGCCGGGCAGGCCGGGGCCGCCGTGGTGATCGAGGAAACACTGCCCGGCTTGCATCAGAGCCGGACGACCGTGATGCAGGGTGTGCGGATGCGGGAGGAATTGCATGGCCCGACGGGGGATTCGGTCAGCCTGATCCTGCCGGACGAAAACCGGATGCTGGAGCTCGATCCCGCCCGGCGGGCGTTTGTCGAGCGCCCCTTGGGCGCGGCATTGGGCGAGTTGGGCGGCGTGCAGCGCGCGATGGCGCGCGATGTGCGCCTGCTGGGCGAGGAAATCTCGCTGGAGCGGGGCGGCAACGAGCGCATCGCCGGCCTGCCCTGCACGCGCTACCGTTTCACATGGAAGGCGCGGGTGCAGACGCCAGACGGGCTGAAAAACTACGCCATCCATATCGCATCCTGCATTTCGCAAGCGCCCGCCGCTTTGGCCGTGCGAAGGGCCATGATGCGCCATGTGCGCGCGATGGCCGGCAGGCTGGGCATGGTATTGCAGCCGGAGAAGGGCGAGATGGGCCTGTTCGATGTCGGGCGGATGCTCTTGGGCGTGCCGGCGCGCAAACTGGCAGCTGCGCAATATCGCATCGGCGGGTTTTCGCTGGATGATGCGATGGAGATTGATTTCGGCGGTATGGCGCTGGAGCCGGTGATACGCGGCGTGGCGCGTCAACGAGCCGGCGGGAGCGGTGGGCGCGGCGAGGGGGAAGCGGCGGCGCAAGCGGACATGGACCGGCTGCAACAGGCGATGCGGAGGATGCAAAGCCCGGAATTCAGGGCGCAAATGCGTGAGGCGATGAAAGAGATGCAGGATCCCGAGGTGCAGGCGCAGATGCGCCGGTTCATCAGCCCCGAACAGATGCGGATGATGCAGAAGTCCATGGGCGAGATGGCTGAGCAGGGCCCACCCGATCTTGGCCTGGCCGGGGGCAAGCTGCGCATCGCGCACCGGGTAACGGCGATTCGCATGACGGAGGATCGCCCGGAGCTGACGCGGCCGCCGGCCGACTATGCCTGGAAGCAGCCGGCGTTCACGACGCCGGAGACCAAGGAGGCGGATCCACGCGACGGCGATGACGCATTGAGTGGCGACGCTATTCGGCGCATGGTCGAGGAGGCGCGCACGGGCCGCCGGCCCGCCGGCGCGGATGAAAACTATGCCTCCATGCCGCGAAGCGCCGATCCGTGGCTGGCGTTCTACCGCGAATGGGAGGGGGTGCCCTATGCGTGGGGCGGCACGACGAAGCGGGGGGTGGATTGCTCGGGGCTGACGCAGAACGCCTACCGCGCCGTGCCGCATCTCGCCATTCCGCGCACGACCAGGGAGCAAATCCGGGAAGGACGCCGCGTTTCGTTGAAGGACGCCCGCCCCGGTGATTTGCTGTTTTTCGATACTGGTGTGCGTCATGTCGGCGTGTATGTGGGGCAGAACGCGTTTTTCCACGCCTCGTCCTCGAAGGGCGTGACGATTTCGCGACTGGCAGGGGCATACTGGCCGGCGCGGTTCCGGCAGGCGCGGCGGATCGGGCGCTAACGGCGGGAGCGTTCGCGCACGTTGTCGGCGCAGGGTGCCGGCCGAGGGTTTTCTTGACCGGTTTTGCGCGCCTCCCTACACTCGCCGAGCCTTTCGAGCCGAGGAGTCCATGCGCGAATTCGAGAAAATCAAACGCCTTCCACCCTATGTCTTCGCATCCGTGAACCAGTTGAAGATGGAGCTGCGTCATGCCGGGCGCGACATCATCGATTTCGGCATGGGCAATCCCGACCAGCCGACCCCGAAGCATATCGTGGACAAGCTCTGCGAGGCAGCGCGCGACGGTCGCAATCACCGCTATTCGGTGTCGCGCGGGATTCCGGGGCTGCGGCGGGCGATCTGTGCGTGGTACAAGCGCCGGTTCGATGTCGATCTCGATCCGGAAACCGAGGCCATCGCCACCATCGGTTCCAAGGAAGGGCTGGCACATCTGGCCGTGGCCATCACCAATCCGGGGGATCTGGTGTTGTGCCCGAATCCGGCTTATCCGATTCACCCCTACGGATTCATTATCGCCGGCGCGGATATCCGCCATGTGCCGATCGGGCCCGGCATGGATTTTCTCGAAGGCGTGGAGCGCGCGGTGCGCGATTCCTGGCCGCGTCCCAAGGCATTGGTCGTCAACTTTCCCTCCAATCCCACCGCCGAGGTGGTGGAACTGGATTTCTACGAGAAACTGGTGGCGCTGGCACGGGAATACGAGCTGATCGTGATTTCCGACATTGCCTATGCCGAGATCTGCTTCGACGGTTACCGCTGCCCGTCCATCCTTCAGGTTCCGGGCGCCAAGGATGTGGCGGTGGAATGCTATTCGTTGTCCAAGACCTACAACATGCCGGGCTGGCGCATCGGCTTCATGGTTGGCAATCGCGAGATCGTCGCCGCCCTTGCGAAGATCAAGTCCTATCTGGATTACGGCACATTCCAGCCGCTCCAGATCGCGGCCTGCGCGGCATTGAACGGCCCGC
>CAYVBG010000202.1:0-2926 GCA_964449205.1 uncultured Zetaproteobacteria bacterium
CGTCGGGCAGGTGATGAAGGCCAGCCGCGGCAAGGCCAATCCGGGGCTGGTCAACCAGCGGCTCAAAGCGCTGCTGAGCGACGGATAGCCGGATGCCGCGCCGGTGGCGCAGGGCGACGGGCCTGTTGCTGGCCCTGCTGCTTGCCGCCGCCGCTGCCGTCGCGCGTCTGGATGCTTCCCGGCTGAGCGCCTCGGCGCTGGCAACCCTTCCCGCATGGGCTGCCCGAATCACCCAGGGCGGCCAGCCGGAGTTCAGTCTGACGCACGGCCTGAGCCTGAAGAATGTGCGCATTCACGCAGGCGACAACCGCTGGCGGCTCCACGCCGATCAAGTGCGGCTTTCGCTGTCTTTCTGGGGACTGCTGCGAGGCCGCGCCGACATTCGCGGCGTGGAGATCGTGCATCCAACGCTTCGCCTCGATGCGCAAGCGCCCCTTCCCGAATGGCCTGTCGGAGCCCGGCCGGAAGGCTGGAGCTGGCTGCGTATCCGTCAGGGTGAACTGATCACCGCCTCGCATCGCATTCTGTGGTCGCTGGATGCGACGATCCGCCGCATCCACGACCACCGCGAACTCACCTGGGAAGCGCAGGCACTCACCCAAGGAGGAAGCCTCACCCTGCAGGGACGCAGCCGACACGGGCAACGCGGGCGCGATGTATTTGGCAGCCTGAAAATCAAAGGCGCGCGACCGGAGGCACTCCCCGCAGCCTGGCGGACCGGCTGGCCCGCGTTGCCGGAACGCGAGAGGCTGGACGCAACCTTCACCTTCGATATGGATACCCGGGCGCGCTGGAGTCTTTTTGGCGACATGCGGCTGCGCGACGACCCGCGCGCCAACGCCAGGCCCGAATTGCAATGGCGCGGCAAGGTGACAGGCGAGGCGCTTGCGCGCCTGTCCTGGAGAGATGCGTATGTGCGTGTAGGCAAGGCCGCCTTCGCCACGCGTGGAGCCTGTCGGGACGGTATCACGCCATTCCATTTCCGGGACTGCCAGTTCGACATTCACGCCAAGGGGGCAGACATCCGACCGCTGGCCGCACTGGCCGGCATCCAGCCCGCCAACGACCCCGCCCGACTGCGGGGACGCATGGACATTGCAATGCGGGGAACGTGGCGCGGCGGTGTCTGGCGCCTGAGCGGCGAAGGCGCGATGCGCGATGCGTCGTGGAACCGCATCGCCCTGCCCGATGCACAGCTGTCGCTGGGTGATGTGCAATGGCGCCCCGGCGCAAACCGGCGCTGGATGCTGCGCGATGTGCGCATCACCCCCAAAGACCACACCGGCGCGCTGCGACTGACGAAGGGATCGGGGCGTGGCAGCCAGACATGGCATATGGAAGCGCGGCTGGAACAACTGCGCGACGCCTGGGTCGCGTGGGGCAATGCGTTGCTGGCGCAATGGGGTCGCCCAACGGCGCTGCAAGGCGGGGGCGCGCTGGATGGCCGGGTGGACATCGCCTTCCGCTCCGACCGGCTGCAGGCGGCAGGCACGCTGGACGCGACGCAGGCGCAAATTGTCTGGCAGCAACGGCTGAACAAGCCCGCTGGCGTGCACGCGCGCCTGTGTGCGGCGCTGACGCGCACCCAAAGCGACGTGCGGCTGCGGCTGACAGCGCTGGAACTGGGCAGCAGCCACGTGGCCGGCCATTGGCACTGGCGGCACGGCCGCCTGCGCGAATTGGACGTGGACGATGTGCTTCTGATGCCGGACGCATTGCAACAACAGGGAGTGTTGCTGCCCGAGGCGTTGCGCGGCTGGCACGGACGGCTGGAAGGCCAGATGGCAAACATTCATCCCTCGCCAAACATTGATCCGGCATGGTTTGGATCGGCCTCGGGTCGGCTGAAGCTGGATGCATTCGGTAAAACACAGCGCGTCAGCGGCATGATGACACTGGCACAAGGACAACTGCGCGCCGACCGGCTGCGGTGGCGTTCGGCCCCGGAGCCGGACGCCACCACGCTGGACATGGATGCGGACATCCGGCTCCCCGCCGGGTCGGAGGCGGGCCCCAAGGGACGACTGGATATCCTCCGCGCCCGGCTGCGCTGGAACACGGGCGATGCGCTCCCCGTCTGGCTGACAAAAGCCGACCTGTATGGCCAGGTGCGCGACACAACAGTTTCCTGGCTTGGCAACGACTGGCGTATCCGGCGTGCCCGCCATCATCTGCGCAACGGCGCGCTGACACTTTCCCGCCTGCGTGGCGCGCTGGCCGGAGGCAGCGTGCAAAGTCCCGAAGTGACCCTCACCCCCGAGCCGGAGGGCATGCGCTTTGATGGCCTGATCCGCATGGGCGAAGTGCATCTCGGCCAGGTGCGGGGGCTCGCCACCGCGCTGGGCGCGAAACTGGAAGGGCGACTCTACCTGAACGCGCGGCTGACTGGCGCCTTGCCGTGGTTGCCGGCAGATGGATGGCGGGGAAATGGCGATCTGGAGATCCGGCGCGGACGCTGGCAGGCCATGGATGCGCGCATCCGTCTGGCAGCGGGCGACGTGATTCTCGATGCCGGCACATCGCGAAAATTCGCTCGTCTGGCGGCGCGCTTCCGCTTTCGGGCGCATCGGCTGCAACTTTCGCGATTGCAGCTGAGCACGCCGGCCGGCCGTGCATGGTCCGGAACCGGGGGCATCTACGCCGGAGGCGCGCTGGCCGGCCGGGTGACCGCCATACCCAACCACGCAACGATGAAACTCAGCGGCGTCTGGCCCGAACTGGGCGCCCTGCTCGCTGCCGACGCCGCCCCATCGGCCGCCACCCGCCGTCCCTGACATGGCGACGCCCAAGAAGGCGGAGGCTGCTGCGTGGAATCAGTCCTTGCTCGTGAGGGTTTTCAGAAACTCGATGACATCGCGCCGGTTCTTCGGGTCCTGCATCTCCGGCAGGGTCGGCATGATCAGACCGTAAGGATTGGACTCCACCA
>CAYVBG010000203.1:0-2920 GCA_964449205.1 uncultured Zetaproteobacteria bacterium
GCGTGTGATGCTGGCGCGCTGCCGGCGCTTCAGGAAATCACCACCGGCGGAGAACTGGGACGGCTCTCACCGCCTGAGCAGCAAATAGCAAACAGATCAAACCTTCCGCGCGGGCAGGCGTTGCGCCTTCCGTTGCCCGAACATGGAATGGCGGGTGGTGGAACGGAATGGTTCAGGCGGGACGAACGGCTGCCGCGCCGGGCGCCGCGCCGGCCAAGGCGTCGTCCTCGCTCAACTCCTCGATGGCCCAAGCCGATTCATCGGCCAGCAGGGCGCGCACCAACCGGTGGTTCATGTCGTGCCCGGTGCGCTCGCCCTCGAAGGCGCCCACCACCGGATAGCCGGCCAGCGCCAGATCGCCCACGGTGTCCAGAATCTTGTGCCGCACGCATTCGTCTTCGTAGCGCAAGCCGCCTTCGTTCACCACGCGGAACGCATCCAGCACGATGGCGTTCTCCAGCGAGCCGCCCAAGGCCAAGCCGGCCTTTTGCAGCGCCTCGATCTCATGCAGGAAACCAAAGGTGCGCGCACGCGCGACCTCGCGCGTGTAGGCTTGGGTTGCAAAATCGACACTGGTCTTGCGGGATCGCAGCATGGGATGATCGTAGTCCAGCAGGTAACTGACCCGGAAACCCGCCGCCGGATGCAGACTGCACCGCTTGTCGCCCTCCTCGACGCTCACCCGCTTGATGATACGCAGCACCTTCTTGGGCGCTGCCTGCTCGCGGATACCCGCGCACTGAATCAGAAACACGAACGGCGCCGAGGAACCATCCATGATGGGCACCTCCGGGCCGTCCACCTCGATGAGCGCATTGTCGATACCCAGCCCGGCCAGTGCGGAAAGCAGGTGCTCCACTGTGGACAGCGTCACTCCGTCCCGTCCCAGCGTGGTGCACATGCGTGTGTCCACCACATGGTCGGCATGAGCCGGAATATCCACAAATCCAGAGGGAAGACGACGCCGGAACACGATGCCGGAGTTCTCGGGCGCGGGCCGCAACGCCAATTCCACCTTGCGGCCGGAATGCAGCCCGATGCCGCTGCATCGAATGGGATGATTCAGTGTGCGCTGCGCTACCATATACCCTCCTGCGACATCATCGCGTCAGGACGCGAACGAAGGCACCCTATGGAGCCGCCGACGCCGCCGATGTGACGCATCGCACACTCCATGAGCCCGCATCATGACACAACCGTCCCGCCCCGTGAAGGGACGGACGGACACGCTGCCGGTGCATCCGGCGTCAGTCGGCCTGACGCCGGATCCAGGTCGGCACCTGCAGAGTCTCCTCGTCGTAGGCCTCCTCCGGGCCAAACAGCGGCGCCTGCGCCACCTGCCGCTCGCCCGCGCGAAACGCCTCCGGGCCAAGCGGGACCGGCGCCTTCGCTGCGGGACGTTTCTCACCCTGCACACTGGACAGCCGCGGGGCCGGCTCCGACGCCGCCAACCCCGTGGCCACGACCGTCACGCGCATTTCGTCGCCCGCGTTCTGGTCGTACACCATGCCGCAAATGATGTTGGCATCCTCATCGGCCATGTTGTGGATGATGGACACCGCCTCATCGTATTCCGCCAGCGTCATGTCCTCGTTGCCGGTCACATTGACCAGGATGCCGCGCGCACCGTGGATATCCACATCCTCCAGCAGCGGCGAGGAAATGGCTCGCTCCGCCGCCTCGCAGGCACGGTTCTCGCCGCTGGCCACGCCGCTGCCCATCATCGCCATGCCGCTCGTTTCGCTCATCACCGCCTTCACGTCGGCGAAGTCCACATTCATGTAGCCGGTGTGCGTAATCAGCTCGGCAATGCCGCGCACGGCCTGAAGCAACACGTCATCCGCCTTGCGGAACGCCTCCAGCATCGTCGTGTGCTTGCCCACGGCCCCGATGAGCTTCTGGTTCGGGATGATGATGAGGGTGTCCACATGGCGGGACAGCTCCTCGATACCGGCCTCGGCCTGGCGCATCCGCCGCTTGCCCTCGAAATGGAACGGCTTGGTCACCACGGCCACGGTCAACACACCCAGATCCCTGGCTACCTCGGCGATGACCGGCGCCGCGCCGGTGCCGGTGCCACCGCCCATGCCGGCGGTGATGAACGCCATGTCGGTGTCCGCCAGCAGCTCGCGCAGCCGTTCCCGCTCGGCTTCGGCGGCCATCCGTCCTGTCTGCGGATCGGCGCCCGCCCCCAGCCCGCGCGTGATTTCGGCGCCAAGCTGAATCTTGGTGGGCGCACGGCTGTGATCGATGGCCTGCGCATCGGTGTTGGCCACGATAAAATCCACGCCGCGCAACTGCTGGTCGATCATGTTGTTCAGCGCGTTGCCGCCGCCACCGCCCACACCGACCACTTTCAGCTTCGCCGCCTGCCCCAGCGTATCCTCGAATGTGTACAATGTGCTCATCCCATGCCTCCTGTGTTGGTATTTCTTCCTTGTTTCGTTCCCTGCCTTGCTTGCCCTGTCCTCACTCCGCGTCTCCAAACCACTGGCGCATCCGCGCCCACACACGGCCAAACAGCGACCGGCCCGACTTTCCCGCCAAAGGCGCGGACTGACGGTACTGCCAGCCGTATCGAATCAAGCCAACACCCGTGGCGTAGATGGGGCTGGACACCACATCCACCAACCCCCCCACCCCCGTGGGTCGGCCCAGCCGGATGGGAACCTCGAAAACCTCCTCGGCCAGTTCCGTCATTCCCTCCAGCAGACTGCTGCCGCCGGTCAGCACCAGACCGGCCGCCATCAACTCCTGAAACCCGGATCGCTCAAGCTCGCCCTTGACCAGCTCGAACAGCTCTTCCACCCGCGGTTCCAGAATCTGCGCCATCACCTGCCGCGGCATTGGTCTGGGCGGCCGTCCGCCGACGCTCGGCACCTCCACCTGATCGTCCGGCGGCACCAGCGACACCATGCAC
>CAYVBG010000204.1:0-2879 GCA_964449205.1 uncultured Zetaproteobacteria bacterium
CCGTCCTTCCCGACCATGCTTCAACGCATGCAACCCAAGTCGGCAATGATCGGCATGGCTCTTGCGTGCGGGCCGGCATGTCCCGCGCATCCCTTGCCATCGCCATCTGCATCGGCGGCGCGTCCGTGCTGGCCGCGCCCGTCGCGCACGCCACCGGCGACCCGGTTGCATCGACCGGGGCGGACGCCACAACCGCCGCCGGCGTGCGCGCCATTCTGGACAACGGCAATCCGGAGCTGGCCATTCGTGCCGCGCAGGCGCTGCTCGCCGCGAAACACCTCAGGAACGGGGAACGGCGTCAACTGCTGGAACTCATCGCCCGGGCGGAAGAAATGCGCGCTGCCTGGCGCGACTATGCCGACGCCGACAAGGCGCTGGCGGCATGGCGCACGCTGCTCAAGGAGTTCCCGAACGACCCGGGCGCAGCCGACGTGCGCTGGCATATCGCCTGGATATGGTGGAAACAGGGCGAACTGCTGAAGGCCCGCAAGGCGGCGGAAGGCATCATCGAGCATCATCCGGCGTCCCGCCGGGCAAGGATGGCGCAACTGCTGATGGCACGCATCGCCATCGCCCGCGACCGGCTGAACAAGGCGCGCAAGCATCTGCTGCAATACATGATCGACGCCCCGGACGTCCCCCGCGAACAGGCGCTGGGGCTGGCCTGGCTGGCGGTGGTGGATGCCCGCGAACAACGATTCAAGGCCGCGTTGGGCGGCATGGAAAAGGCCCGTTCGCTGGCGCCCGGCCTGGTGGAAAACGATCCGGAATTGCTGGCTGTTCACGTGCGCCTGCTCCATCGTCTTGGCCATGCGGAGCAAGCATTCGCCCGGTCCGAGATCTTCCTGAAACGCTACATCGACACCCGGTTCGCCCCCTCCGTGCGGCTGTTGCACGCCGACATGCTGGCTGCGCGGGGGCAACGCAAGCGGGCGCTGGAAGAATACGACCAACTGGCCGAAAACGAGGCCGAAACCAGCATCGGCAAACAGGCATTCCTGCGCAAACTGATGCTGAAATACGCCGATGCCCGCGACTTCGACCGCCTCAAGGCTCCGATGATCGCGCTGACCAAAATCGCCAATGAGAATCAGATGACCGCCATCGAAGCCGAGGCGCTGCTCGATCTGGCGCGACTGTGGCGACGCCTGATTGGCCGGACACCCCGCGCAGCCGCGCGGGCGCTCACGAACTACGCGCGCGCGGCCCATGCGCGCTTCAAGCCGTGGAGCGATCAGGCGCTGGACGAAGGCGCCCGCCTGCTGCGAACGCAACTGGCGACGCTGATCCGCGCAACCTCCCCGCGCCCGGCAAAGTCGGCGGCACGCAAATCGCCCGCTGGCAAGGCCCCGGATAAAGCCTCGCGAAATCGCTGGCTGCAAACCATCGTGCTCTGGAAACGCTATCCGTTGCTGCGCAGCCGCATGCTGACACAACCGGACGCGGCAACCGAGACGGTGACCATTCAGATTGGCGTGGCGCGGGCGTTGCGCATGCTGATGCAATTCGACGCCGCCGAGCGCATGCTCGCCCGGCTCTACCGGCAGGATCCCGAAAGCATCCAGGGCCAGCGGGTGATGCTGGAGCGGGCGCGCCTGTGGCTCGACCGGGGCGACGCGGACGGCTTCTCGCGGGTAATGCGCTGGCTGGACGCGCACGAGTTCACCATCTTCCGGCCCGATATGATGTTGATTGCGGCCAACATGCAACTGAATGCCGGCAAGACCAATGCCGCGTCCCAAACACTGCACGCCGTTTCACCCGACGACCTCGCGCCGGAGGCACGCGCAGACTACTGGAACACCGAGGCGCGCATCGCCGAGGCACTGAAACGCTGGCATATGGCCGCCCGCGCCTGGCAGCGCCATGCCAAACTCACGGGCGACGGAGCATCCACCCTCCGTGCCGGACGCGATCTGCTCCGCGCCGGCGAATACGCCGCGGCCGAACAATCGTTTCTCGCCGTGCCCGAAACCCTCAGGGATGCGGAATGGCAATACATGATGGCCCAGGCCGAGTTTCACACCGGCAAATGGAAGCAGGCCGAGGAACGCCTGCAACGGCTGATCGACGACAAGAACGCGGGCGAATGGCGCGACATGGCCCGGTTGACACTGGCCGACCGCCGCGCCGAACGCTTGCTGGAGCAGCCATGAGCGCACCGGTCTGGCTGGTGGGCTTTTCGCCCGACGAAGAGGCGGATCTGCGGGTGCAGCTCGGTCGCGTGCTGCCCGAAGCCGCCATCGAGACCCTGCCCGCCGCCATGCCGGGCAGCGCCGAAATTCATGCGGAATCGCTGGTGTTCGTTCGCGACTCGGTCACCGCCGAAGCCACGGTGGTGCGATTGTTCGAGCACTCGCCGGAAGCCAGTGTCGTGGTGCTCGCCGATGCCGGGCATCAGGAGCGCGCGGCCGGGCTGATGCGTCTGGGCGCGATGGACTATCGCATCCTGCCCTGCCCGGACGAGGTGTTCGAAATCTACGCCCGCAAAGCCGGACATCAGGCGGCGCTGGCCCGGCAGGCCAGCCGGCAAAGCCGGCAGGCAGATGTGTTCGTGACCCATGATCTGGAGACCCGGCGACTGCTCAATCAGGTGGCGCTGATCGCGCCCAGTCAGGCCTCGGTGCTGGTGGTCGGCGAATCCGGCACCGGCAAGGAGCGTCTGTCCCGCTTCATCCATCAATGCTCGAACCGCAAGGACGGACCGTTCATCGCCGTCAACTGCGCCGCCATTCCCGAAGGCATGCTCGAATCCGAACTCTTCGGCCATGAAAAAGGCGCCTTCACCGGCGCCGATCGGGCCCGGCCCGGCAAGTTCGAGCTGGCGCACCGCGGCACGCTGTTGCTCGATGAAATCACCGAAATGCCGCTCCACCTTC
>CAYVBG010000205.1:0-2820 GCA_964449205.1 uncultured Zetaproteobacteria bacterium
CAGCATCAGGTTTCAATCCACTCCCGGGCCGAAGCCCGGGAGAAGCCGGCGGCGCAGCGGGTTGGTTCCTCGGCAAAAAATGTTTCAATCCACTCCCGGGCCGAAGCCCGGGAGAAGCGTCGCATAATGAATAGATCGTCAAGTGTCGAGGTGTTTCAATCCACTCCCGGGCCGAAGCCCGGGAGAAGCGGTCACACCACCCGCGCTGATTGGGGCGCTGGCATGTTTCAATCCACTCCCGGGCCGAAGCCCGGGAGAAGCGATGAAACGCGCCGCATTGCCGACCGACTGCAAAAGGTTTCAATCCACTCCCGGGCCGAAGCCCGGGAGAAGCTCCACCACTCCAACCGATGGAGCCAAAAGGGAAAATCTTCCCGATGACGCGAACCCTGCCACATCGACGGCGCAACATCCATCCAAAGATCGGACGAGTCGAGTAAAAGCATTGGTTTTTATAGATTTTCCCGTTGCGCGAACCTCCCCCTTCCCCGGCGGATACTCTTGGTTCGCGCACACGCGCAAGCACCAACTTGTAAAGAACAACAATCGGCTCCCCAATCCCGTCAGGCGATCAACGGAGCAGAAAAATCCCGGTAGTCGTCCCTCCCCAGCGTCCGCACGGCCCCTGCCCTGCTCCCATGCAGCCGATACACCCGCAGGCTGTCCTGCTCGGGATGAATCTCCCGCTCCAACGCCGCCAGCATTGCATCGAGGCGCATTTCATCCAGCTCACATTCAAACACGGAGAGCTGCACCCGCTGCCCGTAATCCTCGCAAATCTTCGCCACCCGCCGCAGCCTGCGCCGTCCCGCCTTGGTCTCCGTGCTCACATCGTAGGTCACCACCACATGCACCGCCTCACCTCGGCATCAGCGGCGTGTATTCTCCGGCCTCGCCGCGAATGAATCGCGCCATCAACCGCGCCTGCACCAAGGGCATCAACGCCATCGGCGCTTTGATACCCAAAGCCGGATGCGTGATCTCTTCCTGCTTGCGCTGCTGCCACGCGGTGATGATCGCCTTGCGCGCTTGCTCACACATCTCCACCGCCCCGCCGGGGCGCTCCACAAAATCTTCAGGCTGAACCTGACGCCGGTTGATCAGCGACAACGCCAGTCTGTCCGCCAAAATCGACCGAAACTCCTCGACCAGATCGAGCGCCAGCGCCGGCCTGCCGGGCCTGAGCACATGCAGAAAACCGACTTGCGGATCAAGCCCCGTCGCCTCAACAGCCGATACACACTCGTTGGTCAACATCGCATAAATGAACGAAAGCAACGCATTGATCCGGTCGCGCGGCGGGCGGCGCGACCGGCCCCGCATCGCAAACGCATCCCTGTTCACCCGAATCAGGCTTGAAAAGGCGTCGAAATATTCACGCGCCGCCTGCCCCTCGATGCCACGCACCGCTTCCGCATCCGGCGCCTTGGGCAATGCGCGAATCGAGGCCGCCAACGATTGCGCCGCCGCCTCCAGCCGCGCACAATCGTCATCGCTTTTCGCCTCACGCGCGCCGCGCAGCAACACCATGCGACTGTTCTGCAACTTGCCGGCCACAATCGCCCGCATCAGCGCCAGCGCGCGCACATCGTCATCCAGCAGCCGATGCTGGGCGCGACGGAGCAACACATTGCCCGACTGCGGGCCCTCCAGCCGGGCCTTGAAGCGCCCGTGTTCGGTGAGAAACACCACCGAGCGCCCATCTTCGGCACAGCGGTGGAGCGCAAAGGGGCTGACCATCACATGGCCGAAAAGCACCACGCCGCCGATATGGTGAAGCGGCACGCGCAGCTTCGTTTGCCGTTCCACATCCAGCTTCAGCGTCTCCCGCTCCAGATGGAGATAGGCGCCTTGGGTCATCACATAGAGCGTGTTCAGAAGCTGGCGCACTCAACCATCCTCGTCGCCCTCATGTTCATGCCATAGCGCACCCGCGCGCGCATAAAACTCCCCCATCATTTCGCCAATCCCGGAAAACAGCCGGGACAGTTCCCTATCCCGCCGGGTGACCGGATGATCGCCCAAAGCATCCTGCAAATATCCCAAGGCGACCAAGGCGCGATCCATCAACTCGAAATGATGGCCCGGCCCGATGCCCGCATCCCTCGGCACAAGCCGCGGCTTTCCATCAACTTCTCGCTCTTCCAAAACCGGCAAACGAAAAGCATCCAGGAAATACCGGCAATCATTCCGCAGCTCGCCCAAACTCTCGCCCATGGGCGTCACCGCATTCTCTGTCCATGCCTCGGGCCGTCCGTTGTCATCGTAATAGACCTCGTGAATGCGATAGGGGCACTCTTCCTCTCCGGATCGGTAAACCACGCGATAATTCCACATTTCTCACGCCTCCAAAGGTTCAAACAGTCCCGCGCTGCTTATGCGCCCCGCCTCCGGCAGGCAGGCATCCTTCAGCGAGCAGCGCTCGCACTTGCGCCCCGGCTCCGCCGCCGGCATCCGGCCCGAAGCCATCATGCCGCGCACGGATTCGATCACCCGCCGCGTTTCGCTCCGCAGCGCATCGTCCAGCCGCACCACCCGCCGCCTGCGGCTTTTGACATGGAAGATCGCGCCCTCGCCAATCGCCACGCCGAGCATCTCCTCCAGACAGAGCGCTTGCGCGCAGAGCTGGACATCGTCGTGCAGCCCCTGGCGGCGCGGGCCGTGCTTGTATTCCACGGGGTAAACCATGCCGCAGGGGTGGAACTCGACCACATCGCATTTGCCGGCAATGCCTAGACTTTCCGAGAAGACCGGCAGCGCCCGCTCGATGCGCACACCCTCCCGAAGCTCGCTCTCCGGCATATCCACCCGCGCATGCTC
>CAYVBG010000206.1:0-2799 GCA_964449205.1 uncultured Zetaproteobacteria bacterium
GGAATATCTGGCCGGCAAGGCCGGGCTGGAAATCCCGCGCGATGCGGCCGAAAAACCCGGCGAAGAAGCACGCCGCAAGCAGGCGCTGGCGCTGCTCGACCGCGCGGCCCGCGCCTTCGAGCAAGCGCTGCACGCGCCGGAAGGCAAGGCGGCGCTGGACTATTGCAGGCAGCGCGGCCTGCCGGAGCGCGTCATCCGCGACTGGAGGGTCGGCTTCGCCCCGCCGGGCTACGGATTCCTGCGGCGTACATTCGGTGCGGATGAGCGCACGCTGGCGCAACTGGAAGCCGTGGGGATGCTGTTCCGCGGTGAGCGCGGGTATGCCGACCGCTTTCGCGGCCGCGTGATGTTTCCGATACGCGACCGGCGCGGCCAGGTGGTCGGCTTCGGCGGCCGGCTGACCGGAGCCGGAGAACCGAAATACCTGAACTCACCCGAAACGCCGTGGTTTCACAAGGCTTCACTGCTCTACGGCCTGTTCGAGCATCGTGACGAGATTCGCAAACGCAGGCAGTTGCTGGTGGTGGAAGGCTACATGGACGTGCTGGCCTGCAACGCGCATGGCCTGCCCGTGGCCGTGGCGCCGCTGGGCACGGCCATCGGCGAGCGGCAGATCCGGGAAATCCTGCGCCTGCATCCGGCGCCGGTGTTCTGTTTTGACGGCGACCGCGCCGGCCGACAGGCGTCATGGCGTGCGCTGGAGCGCATGCTGCCGTTGCTCGCCGCCGAGCACGGGCCGCGGTTTCTCTATCTGCCGGAGGGCGAAGACCCCGACAGCCTGCTGGCCAGGGAAGGCGCGGAGGCATTTGCGCAACGCATGGAGCGCGAGGCGCGTCCTGTTCTGGATACCTGGCTGGCCGGCCTGGCCAACCTGAGCGGGCGCGGCCCCGAAGGACGGGCGCGGATGGCCAAAAAGGCGGATGCGATGCTGGCCTCGATGAGCGATGCCTATCTGCGCCAGGTCTGGCGGCAGGAGGCCGAACGGGCCACGAATGTGCGGCTGCGCGCGGACGACGCACGACCGCCGCGCATCGCTGCCCCGGCGGTGGCCGCCCCGCCGGGTCGCGCGATGCAGGAACGATTCCTCGCCGCCCTCGTCTTCCGGCCGGAGCGTTTCGCCCGGCTGCCGGAAGGCGGACGCCAGTTTTCGCTTGACGACCCCGTGCTTCATCGGCTATACACGCGCGCCTTGGATCTGGCTGGGGCTTGCGGGGCTGCCGGAACAAGCCTGGCCGCCGTGCTTGCGGACGAGTTTCCGCAAGCGGAGTTCCTGCCCCGCCAGGCCAACGAACAGGACGTGTCAGATGACGAATTCGCCGCGCTGCTGTTGGCCATGGAAGCCCGGAGCATCGAACGGCGGCTGCGGAAAGGCGGCCTTTCCCTGGAGGAAACCACACGCCTGAAACGGCGTCAGGACGAAATACAGCGACAACGACGAGGTTGAATTCATGCCGAACAAAGAGCAACTGAGGCTCCGGAACCTGGGCAAACTGATGGCGCGCGGCAAGGCGGAAGGTTTCATCACCTACGATGACCTGAACCAGCACCTGCCCGAAGGACTGGTCTCGCCCGATCAGGTGGAACGCATCATCAATCTGTTCACCGAAATGGGCATCGACGTGGTGGACGCCGAACGCGCACCCAACTCCGGCTACAGCATCCGCAAGGACAGGTTGCGCAAGGAAGACTCCGCCCTGCGCGCGGACACCACCACGCTGGGCACCGTGATCCGCATCGACGACCCGGTGCGCATGTATCTGCGCGAGATGGGCACGGTGGAACTGCTCACCCGCGAAGGCGAAATCGAAATCGCCCGGCGCATCGAGGAAGGCCGGATGCAGGTGCTGGAGGCCATTTGCCTGTGCCCGGCCACATTCCGTGAAATCATGCTGCTGGGCGAGCAGGTGCAGGACGAAGAGGCCGACATTCGCCATATCCTCGACATCGACGACAAAGTGGTGAACGCCGCCGCCATCGCGCAATACGAATCACAGCTGAACAAGTCGTCCGACGACGATCTGGACGAGGACGAGGCCGCGCCCGTCAAGCCGGAAGAGATCGACCAGGAAAAGCTCGACGAAGCCATCCGCGAGCGCAAGGCCACGCCGGACGGCACGCCGATGCAGGAAATGGTCATCACCCGCGAGGAGCAGTTGCGGGAAGCCATCCAGCACTTCGAAGCCGCCAGAAAGCTGCACACAAAGTTTGTCCGGCAGAAAAAGAAGCTGGATGCAAACCCGGACGACGAAACACTTCAGCGCGCGATCAAGGAAACCCTGGATGAAATGCTGGCCGAGCTGGTGGCCATTCCGTTCTCCAGCCGCCAGATCGACATGCTGGTGCAGCGTTTCAAGAACGCGGTTGAGCGGGTGCGCAAATACGAGCGGGACATCCGCGACCTGGCGCTGAAGGCCCGCATGCCGCGCAAGGTGTTTCTGGACACCTTTCCCGACATGGAGAACGACGAACGCTGGGTGGATACGGTGCTCTCGGCGCACGCGGACGCCCCGTGGGCCGCGCGTCTGGACGCCGTGGCCGGCAAGATTCGCGAGAACCAGCGCCGCATCAAGCGCGTGGAGCAGGAAATCGAGCTGGACGTGCATGAACTCAAGCAGGTGGCACGTCGCCTGACCATGGGCGAGGCCAAGGCGCGGCAAGCCAAGAAGGAAATGATCGAAGCCAATCTGCGGCTGGTGATTTCGATTGCCAAGAAATACACCAACCGCGGACTCGGCTTCCTCGACCTGATTCAGGAAGGCAACATCGGCCTGATGAAGGCGGTGGACAAGTTCGAATGGC